>NZ_JBHUQX010000007.1:0-52578 GCF_042674225.1 Streptomyces sp. NPDC056948 | reverse complement strand
GCTCCGCCGTACTCGACCTGCCCGGGCAGTTGTCCTGGCGGGCGCATCGCGGTGAGAGCGACCCGCCGCTCGGCTGGTACTCGGCCGGCTTCGGACGCAAGGAACCCACCACCACGCTGGTCGGCACCGGCTTCGCCGACGGTGCGCAGGGGTTCACCACCGTCCTCAAGTTCCGCGGCTAGGGGGGCGCGCGTGGGGATCAAGTGGCGGCAGCGGGCGTTACCGGCGGCACCGCTGGTGCTGGCCCTGCTGGCGGCGACCGGGTGTGAGAGCGCGCCGGGCGCGCGGCCAGAGCCGACCGCCGTGCCGTCCACGTCCGTGGCCCGGGTGTGCGCCGAGCCCGCGGCCGGGCCGGTGAAGGCGCCGTCGGGCGCCGTGACGGTCGATCCCGCGGTGACCGGTGACCTGGCGGCGAAGACCAAGAGCAGCCCGGCGAACACCACGTTCTGGCTTCGACCGGGCACGCACAGGCTCGAGCCGGACCGCTACGCCCAGGTCATCCCCAAGAAGGGGAACCGCTACCTCGGCGCGCCGGGCGCGGTGCTCGACGGCCGGAAGACCAACCAGTACGCGTTCGGCGGCACCGCCCGCGACGTGACCATCCGCCATCTGACCGTGCAGGGTTTCGTCGCGCCGCACAACGAGGGCGTGGTCAACCATGACTCGGCCGACGGGTGGGTGATCGAGCACGCGACGATCCAGAACAACTCCGGCGCCGGGCTGATGGCCGGTGCCCGCCAACGGGTCCGCGCCAATTGCCTGCGCGGCAACGGGCAGTACGGCATGAACGCCTACAAGGCCGGCGGCCCCATCAGCGACCTGGTGGTCGAGGGCAACGAGATCGTGGGCAACAACACCGACGACTGGGAGCGGCGGCGGCAGGGCTGCGGCTGCACCGGAGGCGTCAAGTTCTGGGCCGTCGACGGCGCCGACGTGCGCGGCAACTGGGTGCACGACAACCGCGGAGCCGGGTTGTGGGCGGACACCAACAACAACGACTTCCGCATCGAGGACAACGTGCTCGAGGCCAACGACGGTGCCGCGCTGATCTACGAGACCAGCTACAACGCGGTCATCCGGAAGAACACGATCCGGCGCAACAATCGGGTCGAGGGCCGCAGGTACGCCGACCGCGGCGACAACTTTCCGTTCGCGACGATCTACCTGTCCGAGTCCGGCGGCGAACCTCGCATCCGAGCCCGGACGAACAAGATCGAGGTCTACCGGAACGTGCTGGAGAACAACTGGTCCGGCATCACCCTGTGGGAGAACGCCGACCGGTTCTGCAACAGCCCGGCCAACACCTCGTCCGGTGACTGCACGTTGCTGGTGAAGGACACCGACCGCTGCGCACGGCCGGCGATCGCCACCGCACCGCTCTACGCCGACTGCCGGTGGAAGACCCAGCGGGTGGACATCCACCACAACCGTTTCGTACTGGACACCTCCGTCGTCGAGTGCACCGTGAAGTGCGACCGCATGGCGGTGCTGGCCAACTACGGCACCTATCCGGACTGGTCGCCCTACCAGGGCGAGCGGGTGGCCGAGGCGATCACCGGCGAGCAGCACAACCGCTGGCACGACAACGTCTACGTCGGACCATGGAAGTTCGTCGCCCACGACCCGAGCCGGGTGCTCGACTTCGGGCAGTGGCAGGCCACGCCGTACCGGCAGGACGCGGGCAGCACCTTCCGCGCACAGGACGGTGGTTGAGATGAGCCCAGACCACACGGACCACACGTCGAAGATCGTCGGTACGGCCTGGGGACTGCTCATCCTCAACACGCTCGGCTCCGCCGGGGCGAAGACCATCGTCCCGCTGCCCCGCTCCCTCATCCAGATGGTCACCATGGGCGCGCTGGCCGCCGCGTTCGCGCTGGCGCTCGCCGTCAATCTCCGGCTGCGCGTCCGGGCCAGTGCCTTCGTCTTCCTGCTCACCTTGCTGCTGGTGCCGAGCGTGATCTCCAGCGCGAACCTGGAGTCCGGGTTCGGCGCGCTGTTCCGCTGCGCCCGGCTGGCTCTCTTCGTCGGCACGCTGTGGCTGCTCAGCCGCTGGTGGGACGGCGGCCTGACGTTCGTACGGCACCACATCCGGATCTACTTCGCGGTGCTCGGGTCGGTGGCCGCCGGCCTGGTCATCTCACCGGGCGCGGCCATGCCCGAGCTCTACGGCGGGCGGCTGGTCGGCGCGTTGTGGCCGCTCACCCCGCCGCAGATCGGACAGTACGCCGCGGTGATCATCGGGCTCACCGTGCTGCTGGTTCTGGGCCGCCGGACCGACCGGGGCAGCGCGGCGGTGGTCATCGTGCCGGCGCTCGTCCTGCTCGCGCTGACCCATACCCGGACGGCCACACTCGGCCTGTTCATCGGGCTGGCGCTGGCGATCGGCTCGCTCGTCCTGACCAGTGCCGCCGCCCGCCGGTTCTTCGCCTGGGCGGTGCTGTGCGCCGCCGTGGCCGCGGTGGGGTTCGGCTCCGCGCTGCAGGCGTGGTTCCTGCGCGGGCAGAGCCAGGAGAACTTCACCAGCCTCACCGGCCGGGCCAAGGTCTGGGACGCCCTGCTGGCGGCGCCCCGGTCGACCTCGGAGTACCTGTTCGGCGCGGGCCTGGGCGACAAGTCGTTCGGCGGGCTGCCGATCGACAACAGCTGGCTGGCCGTTTACCACGAGCAGGGTCTGACCGGCGTCTCCCTGGTGGCGGCGATCATCATCGTGCTGGGCGGCGTCGCGTTGCTGCGGCCACCGTCCCTGCAGAGGGCCTGCGCGATCTTCCTGATCAGCTACTGCGCGATCGCGTCGTACACCGAGGCCGGTCTGGGCGACGCCTCGCCGTATCTGCTGCATCTGGCCGTGGCCGCCTCGCTGCTGGCGGCACCTGCCGCGACCACTCCCCTCTCCAAGCCCGAAGCCCCTCGACGACCCGTCCCGCGATGGGCCCAGAGATCGGAGGTGACCTGAGCATGCACGTTCTCGTGGTGCACAACCGCTACGCCTCGGCGCAGCCGAGCGGGGAGAACAAGGTCGTCGACCAGGAGGTGGCGCTGCTGCGCGGGGCCGGCCACCGGGTCGAGGTGTTCGAGCGGCGCAGTGACGACATCGCCGCCCGGTCCCTGCTGGGCAAGGCCGCGATACCGCTCCTTGTGCCGTGGAACCCGGCGGTCCGCGCGGAGCTCGCCGCCAAGCTGCGCACCGAGCGACCGGACGTGGTGCACGTCCACAACGTCTTCCCGCTCCTGTCGCCGGCGGTGCTGGCCGCCTGCGCCGACGCCGGCGTGCCCGCCGTCGCCACGCTGCACAACTACACCCAGGTCTGCCCGCCCGGCACGCTGCAGCGGGACGGCCGCCCGTGCACCGAGTGCGTCGGGTCCGCACCGCTGCCCGCCGTCCGGCACGGCTGCTACCGGAGCTCCCGGCTGGCGACGGTGCCGCTCGCGGTCAGCATGTCGGTCAACCGGCGGCGCTGGTGGTCCGGCGTGGAGCGGTTCTTCTGTATCTCCGCGGCGCAGCGCGACGTCCTGGTGGGGGCCGGCATGCCGGCCGAGCGGCTGGCGGTGAAGCACAACTTCGTGCCGGATCCGGGCACTTGCCGCGAGGGCGCCGGCGAGCATCTGCTCTTTCTCGGCCGGCTCGCGGAGGCCAAGGGCGTGCGGCTGCTGATGGCCGCCTGGGACGAGATCGCCGCGGACGGCGGTGTGGGTGTGCCGCTCGTGATCGCCGGCGCGGGGCCACTGGAGCCGGAGGTGACCGCCTGGGCGGCGGGCCGGGACGACGTGCGCTACGTCGGCCTGTACGACACGGCGGAGTGCCGGAAGGCCGTCGCGCGTGCCGTCGCCGTGGTGGCTCCCTCGACGTGGCTCGAGGCGTTCGGCCTGGTGGTCGTGGAGGCGATGGCGGCGGGGGTCCCGACCGTCGCCGCCGGTCACGGCGCCTTCGTCGAACTCGTCGAGGACGGGGTGACCGGGCTGCTGCACCGGCCGGGCGACACCGCCTCGCTCGCGGATCGCCTACGCCGGATCACGGCGGAGCGAGCCCGTAACCAGGAGATGGGCCGGGCGGCCCGGCGCCGGTACGAGCAGGGCTTCAGCCCGGCCGTCGGCCTCGAGCGCTTGGTGGAGGGGTACCGCACCGCGATCGCGGGTCGGTCGGAATCAATCGGGGACCGAATCAATGGGGGGCAGTAAATGACACGATGCAGACTCTGCGGCTCGGCGACGCTGGCGAGCGTCGTCGATCTCGGGGCGACGCCACCGTGCGAGAGCTTTCTCGCCGCGGACCAACTGGACCAGCCGGAGCCCGCTTACCCGCTGCACCTGCGGGTCTGCACCGACTGCTGGCTGGCGCAGATCCCTCCGCTGATCACGCCGGAGGAGACGTTCAAGGAGTACGCGTACTTCTCCTCGTACTCGACCTCCTGGGTGGAGCACGCGCGCACGTTCGTCGCCGACGCCGTACAGCGGGTGGGGCTCGGCACCGAGGGCACCGACGGCTCCGAGGCCTTCGTGGTCGAAGTCGCGAGCAACGACGGGTACTTGCTGAAGCACGTGGTGGACCGGGGTATCCGCTGCCTCGGCATCGAGCCGTCGGTCAACGTCGGCGCCGCGGCGCGGGACGCGGGCGTGCCCACGCTCACGGAGTTCCTGTCCCCGGAAACCGGCTCGGCCGTCCGCGCCGAGCACGGCCCGGCGGACCTGGTCGTGGCCAACAACGTGTACGCGCACATCCCCGACGTGGTCGGGTTCACCGAGGGGCTGCGCGCCCTGGTCGCCGACGACGGCTGGGTCTCCATCGAGGTGCAGCACCTGCTGACCCTGATCGAGGAGAACCAGTACGACACGATCTACCACGAGCACTTCCAGTACTACACGGTCGCGTCCGCGATCCGAGCCCTCGCGAGCGGCGGACTCGCGCTCGTGGACGTCGAGTTGCTGCCCACGCACGGCGGCTCCATCCGGCTGTGGGCGCGGCCGGCCGAGGTGGCCGGCGAGCCGACGCAGCGGGTGGCCGACGTGCTGGCCCGGGAGAAGGCCGCCGGGCTGCAGGAGCTGTCCGGGTACACCGAGTTCTCCGCACGGGTGGCCAAGGTGCGCCGGGACCTGCTGCGGTTCCTCATCGAGGCGGCCGAGCGCGGCGAGACGGTCGTCGGCTACGGCGCCCCGGGCAAGGGCAACACCCTGCTCAACCACTGCGGCATCCGGCCCGACCTGCTCCCGTACACGGTCGACCGGAACCCGTACAAGCACGGCAGGTACACCCCGGGCACCCGCGTCCCGATCCTGCCGCCCGAGCAGATAGCCGCCGACAAGCCGGACTACGTCCTCGTCCTCCCGTGGAATCTGCGGGCCGAGCTGGTCGAGCAA
This sequence comes from Streptomyces sp. NPDC056948, assembly GCF_042674225.1. Taxonomy (NCBI): domain Bacteria; kingdom Bacillati; phylum Actinomycetota; class Actinomycetes; order Kitasatosporales; family Streptomycetaceae; genus Streptomyces; species Streptomyces sp. NPDC056948. The sequence goes on along the minus strand of NZ_JBHUQX010000007.1, from coordinate 47,223 downwards.
CTGTCCTTCGTGCACGACTGGGGCGGCCGGCTGGTCTTTCCCATCCCGGAACTGAGCATTGTCGAGGTCGAGGCATGAAGGTCGTTCTGTTCTGCGGCGGTTATGGGATGCGGATGCGCAACGGAACGTCCGACGACGTGCCCAAGCCGATGGCGATGGTCGGCCCGCGACCGCTGATCTGGCATGTGATGCGCTACTACGCGCACTACGGGCACACGGAGTTCATCCTGTGCCTCGGGTACGGGGCGCACCACATCAAGGACTTCTTCCTCAACTACGAGGAGACGACGTCCAACGACTTCGTGCTGCGCGGCGGGCGGACCGAGCTGCTGTCCACCGACATCGCCGACTGGACGATCACATTCGCGCAGACCGGCATCGAGTCACCGATCGGGGAGCGGCTGCGCCGGGTGCGGCACCATCTGGACGGCGACGAGATGTTCCTCGCCAACTACGCCGACGTGCTCACCGATGCCCCGCTGCCGGAGATGATCGACCGGTTCTCCCGGCGCGACGCCGGCGCGTCGATGATGGTGGTGCCGCCGCAGTCGTCGTTCCACTGCGTGGACCTGGGCGAGGACGGCCTGGTGGGGGGCATCACCGCGGTGAGCGACATGCCGCTGTGGGAGAACGGCGGCTACTTCGTGCTCCGCCAGGAGGTCTTCGACCACATCCCGGAGAACGGGGACCTGGTCGCCGACGGATGCGCCCAACTGGCCAAGCAGGGACGGCTGGTGGCGCATCAGCACCGCGGGTTCTGGAAGCCGACCGACACCGTGAAGGAGCGGGCCGCGCTCGACGACGCCTACGCCCGGGGCGACCGCCCGTGGGCCGTGTGGGAACGGGAAAGCGCCGGGGTGCGGGCGTGATCCGGCTCGGGGCCGGGCCCCTGGACCGGATCGTCGCGGTCGGCGCGCACTGCGACGACATCGCCATCGGCGCCGGCGGCACGCTGCTGACGCTGTGCCTCGCGCGGCCGGGTATCCGCGTCGACGCGCTGGTGCTCTCCGGCGGCGGCACCGACCGGGAGCAGGAGGAGCGGGCCGCGCTCGCCGCCTTCTGCCCGGGCGCCGACCTGCGGCTGACCGTGCTCAAGCTGCCGGACGGGCGGATGCCCGCGCACTGGGAGGAGGCCAAGGCCGCGGTCGAGGAGCTGCGTGGGCAGACCGAGCCGGATCTCGTCCTTGCCCCGCGCACCGATGACGCGCACCAGGATCACCGCGGCCTGGCCAAGCTGCTTCCCACCGCGTTCCGCGACCACATGGTCCTCGGCTACGAGATCGTCAAGTGGGACGGCGATCTCGGCCGTCCGTCGGCGTACCAGCCGCTGTCGCCGGAGACCGCCGAACAAAAGGTGCGGCTGCTGCAGGAGCACTACCCCTCGCAGCGGCACCGGCCCTGGTACGACCGGGAGGCCTTCCTCGGTCTCGCCCGGATCCGCGGCATCGAATGCCACGAGCGCTACGCCGAGGCGTTCGCCGTCACCAAACTCACTCTCGACCTGGGGGAATGAACCTTGCGCGTACTGCTGACCGGACATCAGGGCTACCTGGGCACCGTGATGGCCCCGGTCCTCACCGCCGCCGGACACGAAGTCGTCGGCCTTGACGCCGGCCTGTTCGCCGACTGCGTCCTCGGCCCGCCGCCCGCGGACCCGTCCGGGCATCGGGTGGACCTGCGCGACGTCACGGCCGACCACGTGGCCGGCGTGGACGCCGTGATCCACCTCGCCGCGCTGTCCAACGACCCGCTGGGATCGCTGGCGCCGGAGCTCACCTACGACATCAACCACCACGCCTCCGTACGCCTCGCCCGGCTGGCCCGCGACGCCGGAGTGGGGCGCTTCCTGTACGCGTCGACCTGCTCGGTGTACGGCGCCGCGGGCGGTGACGACCTGGTGGGCGAGGACGCCCCGCTGCGCCCGGTGACGCCGTACGCGGAGTCCAAGGTGCGGGTGGAGGACGACCTGCACGCGCTGGCCGACGGCGACTTCAGCCCGGTGTTCATGCGCAACGCCACCGCCTTCGGCTACTCGCCCCGGCTGCGCGCCGACATCGTCCTGAACAACCTGGTGGGCCACGCGCTCCTGTCCGGCGAGGTGCTGGTGCTCTCCGACGGCACCCCCTGGCGCCCGCTGGTGCACGCCGCCGACATCGCACGGGCCTTCACGGCCGCGCTGACCGCGCCGCGCGAAGCAGTGCACGACAGGGCGTTCAACATCGGCAGCGAGATCAACAACGTCACGGTCGCCGAGATCGCCGAGCAGGTCGCGGAGGCGGTGTCCGGCTCGAAGGTCAGGATCACCGGGGAGACCGGTGCCGATCCGCGGTCGTACCGGGTGGACTTCTCCCGGTTCCGTACCGCGATCCCCGGCTTCGACTGCGAGTGGACGGTGAAGCAGGGCGCGCTCGACCTCGCCGACGCCTACCGCGAACACGGGCTGACCCGGGAGGACTTCGAGCGGCGCTTCACCCGGCTGGCCGTGCTGCGCGCCGCCTCCGACGCCGGCGCCGTCGACGACACCCTGCGGTGGCGCCGATGACCGCAGTCGGCGAAGAGATGCACGCCCTGGTGGAGCGGCTGTACCCGCTCTGCCGGAGCATCACCGGCGACGGTGTGCGCGCCACCCTGGAGATCGTCGGCGAGTACGTCCCGCTCCAGGTGCACGAGGTGCCGACCGGGACGCAGGTGCTCGACTGGACGGTGCCGCAGGAGTGGAACATCCGGGACGCGTACATCGCCGACACCGCGGGCGACCGGGTCGTCGACTTCGCCGCGTCCAGCCTGCACGTGCTCGGCTACAGCGTGCCGGTGTCGACGACCATGCCGCTCGCCGAGCTGCGCGAACATCTGCACACCCTGCCGGAGCACCCGAGTTGGGTGCCGTACCGCACCAGCTACTACAAGCCGGAATGGGGCTTCTGCCTGTCCCAGGAGACCCTGGACGCGCTGCCGGACGGCGACTACGAGGTGTGCGTCGACTCCACGCTCGCGGACGGCCACCTCACCTACGCCGAGCACGTGGTCCCCGGGCAGGTCGCCGACGAGGTGATCGTCTCCTGCCACGTCTGCCACCCGTCGCTGGCCAACGACAACCTGGCCGGCATCGCGGTGGCGACGTTCCTGGCCCGGGCGCTGGCGGAGGAGAAGCCGTACTACACCTACCGGTTCATCTACGCGCCCGGCACCATCGGGGCGATCACCTGGCTGGCCCGCAACGCGGAGCGGATCGAGCGGGTCAAGCACGGCCTCGTGCTGGCCTGCGCCGGTGACTCGGGCCGACTGACGTACAAGCAGAGCAGGCGCGGCGACGCGGAGATCGACCGGGTGATGCGGCATGTGCTGACGGCCTCCGAACGCCCGCACCACATCACCGAGTTCACTCCGTACGGCTACGACGAGCGGCAGTTCTGTTCGCCCGGGTTCGATCTCGGCGTGGGCTCGCTCAGCCGGACCCCGTACGCCGGGTACCCCGAGTACCACACCTCGGCGGACAACCCGCACTTCGTCTCCCCGGAGGCGATGGCGGACACGCTCGCCGTGTGCCGCGAGGCGTTCGCCGTGCTGGACCGCAACCGGCGGTACGTCAACCTCAGCCCCTACGGCGAACCACAGCTCGGCCGACGCGGGTTGTACGACTCGCTCGGCGGCCGCAGCGACGCGAAGCAGGCCCAGCTGGCCATGCTCTGGGTGCTGAGCCTCTCCGAGGGCGAGCACAGTCTGCTGGACGTCGCCGAGCGGTCCGGGCTGCCGTTCGACACCGTCGCCGCCGCGGCCGGCGCCCTGCACGGCGCCGGGCTGATCAAGGCGTGACACGGATGACCACCGAGGAGGAGAAAGCGACGGCACCGGCCGGATCCGCCCGGCGTGCCTTCGCCGGCCGGCTGTCCTGGGGACTGGCCGACCAGGCGGCCTCCAGCATCAGCAACTTCGCGGTGGGGATCTACGTGGCGCGCTCGCTGGGAGTGACCGCGTTCGGCGTCTTCAGCCTCGCCTGGGTGACGTACGGCGTGGTGCTCAACGTCTCCCGCGGCCTTGCCACCGACCCGCTCGTGGTGCGTTTCAGCGGCGTGCCGGACGCGTCCTGGCGCGGGGCGGTGGCCCGGTCGTCGGGTACCGCGCTCGGCGTCGGTACCGCCATCGGTGCGGCGTGTCTGGTGGCCGGCCTCGCTCTCGGCGGCCGCGTGGGGCCCGCGTTCGCCTGTCTCGGCGTCATGCTGCCGGGGCTGCTGCTCCAGGACGCCTGGCGGTACTCGTTCTTCGCCGCGGGCATCGGGCGGAAGGCGTTCGTCAACGACCTCGTGTGGGGCGTCGCGCTCGTCCCGGCCATGGTGGTGGCGGCCCGCGTGGGCAGCGTGGCCGCCTTCGTGCTCGCCTGGGGCGCGTCCGCCACGGTGGCCGCCGGGTACGGCTACGTCCAGTCCGGCATCCGGCCCCGGATGACCCGGGCACGCGCGTGGCTTCGCGAGCAACGCGACCTCGGCTATCGCTACCTGGTCGAGAACGTCAGCCTCAGCGGCGCGAGCCAGTTGCGGGCGTACGGGCTCGGCGCGATCGTCGGGGTCGGCGCGGTGGGTGCGGTCCGGGGCGCCGAGCTCCTGCTCGGCCCGTTCCTCGCCGTGCTGATGGGTCTCTCGCTGGTCACCGTCGCGGAGGCGGCACGGGTGCTGCGACGGGCCCCGCACCGCCTCGGAAAATTCTGCCTGCTGCTGGGAGGCGGGCAGGCCGTCGCCGCGCTGCTCTGGGGCGGGGCGCTGCTCCTGATGCCGGACCGGCTCGGCGAGCTCGTGCTCGGCGACGTCTGGCACTCCGCCGCACAGCTCATCGTGCCGGTCACCCTCGGCGTCGCGGGCGCCGGCCTCGGCACCGGCGCGGCGGCCGGGCTGCGCGCGCTCGCCGCGGCCCGGCGCAGCCTGCGCTGCCAGCTTTTCGCCTCCGCCTGCTACGTGGCGGGCGGGCTCGGCGGGGCGGCCCTGGCCGGCACGGTCGGCTCGGCCTGGGGCGTCGCCGCCGCGACCCTCGCCGCCTCCGCCGTGTGGTGGCTGCAGTTGCGCTCCGCCCTGCGCGAGCACCACCGGAACCCCATCTCCGAAGTGAGGACGCCATGACCGCCCGACCCAGGCTGAGCATCGGCCTGCCCGTGTACAACGGCGAGGAGTACCTCGCCGAATCGCTCGACGCCCTGCTCGGCCAGACCTACGAGGACTTCGAGCTGGTCATCTCCGACAACGCCTCGACGGACGGGACCGAGGACATCTGCCGCAAGTACGCCGCGCAGGACTCGCGCATCCGGTACATCCGGCTGCTTCGGAACATCGGCGCCGCGCCGAACCACAACTACGTGTTCACCGAGTGCCGCGGCGAACTGTTCAAGTGGGCCTCGCACGACGACCTCTACGCCCGGGACCTGCTGCGGCGCTGCGTGGCGGCGCTGGACGCGCGGCCGGACGTGGTCCTCGCGCACTCCGACCAGGCGGTCATCGACGGCGAAGGGCAGGTGAAGGTCCCGTACGAGTACGGGCTTGCCACCGCCTCCCCGCACGCGCCGGAGCGTTTCCGAAGCTTCCTGTTCGAGCCCGGTGGCGACGACTTCTACGGGGTGATGCGTGCCGACATGCTGCGCCGGGTGAAGCCGCACGACAGCTATCACCACGCGGACCGGACGTTCGTCGCCGAGATCGTCCTGCACGGCCCCTTCCACCAGGTGCCGGAACTCTTGTACTTCCGCCGCGACCACCCCACCCGCGCCGAGCGGGCGAACCCTTCCAAGCGCTCCCGGTGCGTCAACCTGGACCCGCGCCGGGCAGGCCCGCTGCACCCGACGCCGCGGCTGCTCGCCGAGTACGTCTGGGGCTTCGCCTCGGCGATTCAGCGGGCGCCGCTCTCCGCGGCCGACCGGCGCGCCTGCTACCGCCACCTCGCCGCCTGGATGACCAGCCGGGTGCGGCCGGGCGCCGGCGAGCGGGTCGAGGACCGCGCCCCGGTCGACCCGGCCAAGCTCACCGTCTCCGTCGACGACCTCGTCGCAGGACGCGAGGGGCGGCAGACATGAGAACTCCCGTACGCGTCGGGGTGTTCGGTCTGCTCGGCTCCGGCAACCTCGGCAACGACGGGTCGCTCGAGGCCGTGCTCGGGTACCTCCGCGCCGAGCACCCGGACGCGGTCGTGGACGCGCTGTGCGGCGGGCCCGAGGTCGTCACGGCCCGGTACGGGATCCGCGCGACGCGGCTGCACTGGTACCGCGGGGAGTACCGGACGGCGTCGCGGGCGGGCGCGATCGCGGGCAAGGGCCTGGGCAAACTCGTCGACGTCTTCCGCACCGCCGCCTGGGTGCGCCGGCACGACGTGGTGATCGTGCCGGGCATGGGCGTCCTGGAGGCCACGCTGCCGCTGCGGCCGTGGGGTTTCCCGTACTCCCTGTTCCTGCTCTGCGCGAGTGGCCGGCTGGTCGGCACCCGGGTCGCGCTGGTCGGCGTCGGCGCTGCCCCGATCCGCGACCGGCCGACCCGGGCCCTGGTGCGCTGGTCGGCTCGGCTGGCCGCCTACCGGTCGTACCGTGACACCCGATCCCGCGACTCGATGCGGGAGATGGGCGTGGACACCGCACGCGACGAGGTCTACCCGGACCTCGCCTTCGCCCTGCCGACGCCACGGGCGAGCACTCCCCCGGATCCGGCAGGTCCGGTCTGCGTAGGCGTCATGGACTTCCACGGCGGCAACGACGACCGCGCCCGGGCCGAGGAGATCCACCGGCGCTACCTCGACGGGACGACCCGCTTCGTTCGCGCCCTGGTCGAGGACGGCAGGCAGGTCCGGCTGCTCACCGGCGACGAGTGCGACGCGCCGGTGGTCGCCGCGATCCTCGACGCGGTGGACTCGCCGCTGGTCACCGCCGCCGAGGCGGCCTCGCTGGCCGACCTGATGAAGGAGACGGCGGCTGCCGGCACCGTGGTGGCGACCCGGTACCACAACCTGATCTGCGCGCTGAAGGTCGGCACGCCGACGCTCGCACTCAGCTACGCGGCGAAGAGCGACGCGCTCATGGATCGGATGGGCCTTGCCGCGTACTGCCACCCGGCTCGCGAGGTCGACGCCGACCGGCTGCTCGAACAGTTCCGGGCGCTGGAGCGGCGATCGGCGGAGCTGCGGCGGACCCTCGCCGAGCGGAACGTGGTGGCCGCCCGGCAACTCGAGGACCAGTTCGACGCCTTGACCGCCGCCCTCATCCCGGCGGCCGACCACGCTCACGCCCGGCAGGAGGCTTCATGAAAGCGACCGCAGTCCCGGAGATCGCCGGCGCGTACCTGTTCGAGCCGACCCCGTACGCCGACGAACGCGGTTTCTTCTGCCGCACCTTCGACGCCGACGTGGTCCGCTCGGTGGGCCTCGACCCGGACGCCTTCATCCAGGACAGCGTGTCCCGCTCGGTCCGGGGCGTGCTGCGCGGTCTGCACCTGCGCTCCGGCGCCGGCGAGGCCAAGCTGGTGCGGTGCTCGTACGGGAGGATCTTCGACGTCGTCGTGGACCTGCGGACGGACTCGCCGACCTACCGCAACACGGCCTCCTTCGAGCTGTCCGGCGAGACGCAGGTGACCCTGTACATCCCGGCGGGGTGCGCGCACGGCTTCCAGGCGCTGACCGAGACCGCCGACACCTCGTACCGGATCGACCGCCCGCACGATCCGGCCGAGGACGTGACGATCGCCTTCGACGACCCGGAGCTCGCCATTCCCTGGCCGCTGCCGCCCACCTCGATGTCCCAGCGGGACCGGGAGGCACCGGGACTCGCCGAGGCCCTGAAGCAGAAAGAGAGCTGAAGTCAGCGTGGACACCGAAGAGTTCCGCCTCCCCCGGTCGCGGCTGGCGAACGAGCGGCTGCACGCCCTGATCCCCGGGGGCGCGCACACCTACGCCAAGGGCGACGACCAGTACCCCGAGGACCTGGCCCCGGTCATCAGCCACGGCCGCGGTGCCCATGTGTGGGACGTCGACGGCAACCGCTACATCGAGTACGGCTCCGGCCTGCGGTCGGTCAGCCTCGGCCACGCCCACCCACGCGTGACCGAGGCGGTGCGGCGGGAGCTCGACCGCGGCAGCAACTTCGTCCGGCCGTCCATCGTGGAGGTCGAGGCCGCGGAACGCTTCCTGGCCACGGTGCCGACCGCCAAGATGGTGAAGTTCGCGAAGAACGGCTCCGACGCGACGACCGCCGCGGTGCGGCTCGCCCGCGCCGCCACCGGGCGCACGCGGGTGGCCCTCTGCGCCGACCATCCGTTCTTCTCCGTCGACGACTGGTTCATCGGCACCACACCGATGTCCGCCGGCATTCCGACCGCTACCACCGACCTCACCGTGGCGTTCCCCTATGGGGACCTGGCCGCCACGGAGGAGCTGCTCACCCGGTATCAGGACGAGGTCGCCTGCCTGATCCTCGAACCCGCCACCCACACCGAGCCGCCGCCCGGATACCTCGCCGGACTGCGCGAGCTGGCCGACCGGCACGGCTGCGTACTGATCTTCGACGAGATGATCACCGGCCTCCGGTGGTCCGAGGCGGGCGCCCAGGGCCTGTACGGCGTCGTCCCCGACCTCTCCACGTTCGGCAAGGCGCTGGGCAACGGGTTCGCCGTCTCCGCCCTGGCCGGGCGCCGCGATCTGATGGAGCGGGGCGGGCTGCGGCACTCCGGCGAGCGCGTGTTCCTGCTGTCCACCACGCACGGCGCGGAAACGCACTCGCTGGCCGCCGCGATGGCTGTGCAGGCCACCTACGTCGAGGAGGGCGTCACCGCGCGGCTGCACGCCCTCGGCGAGCGGCTGGCCGCCGGTGTCCGCGAGGCCGCGGCCGGCATGGGCGTCGGCGACCACGTCGTCGTCCGGGGCCGGGCCAGCAACCTGGTCTTCGCCACCCTCGACGAGAACCGTCAGCCGTCTCAGGAGTACCGCACCCTGTTCCTGCGGCGGCTCCTCGCGGGCGGGGTGCTGGCCCCGTCGTTCGTGGTGAGCAGCGCGCTCGACGACGCCGACATCGATCACACCGTCGAGGTGGTGGCCGAGGCGTGTGCGGTGTACCGGAAGGCACTTGACGCCGGCGACCCCACCCCCTGGCTGGCCGGGCGGCCGGTGAGGCCGGTGTTCCGCCGCTTGGCGTGACGTGACGTCAGCGGCGCCGCTGCCCACCGGCGTCGGCCGTCCGGTCGACCAGCCACGCGGTCGCCGGTACCACCGCCAGCGCGGTGCACCAGCCGCCGAGGGTGTCGGTCGGGTAGTGCGCGCCGAGGGCGACCTGCGCCCATCCCATGGCGCCGCCGGCGACCAGCGCCGCGGCGAGCACGAGCACCGTGCCGGCCGTCCTGCCGAGGCCGAGCCGGCCGGTCGCGAGCAGCGCCACCACGAGGGCGACCGCGGTGAGGAAGGCGGTGTGCCCGCTCGGATAGGACAGGTTGCCGTCGCCGTGGATGGTGCGTCCCACCAGAGACTTGAGCAGCGTGGTCGTCCCCACGGTCAGGCCGGCGCCGGCGACGACGAGCACCGCCGCGCGAAAAAGTCGAAGCAGCAGGCAGCCGGTCACGATGGCCACGACCAGCGCCGCCGCTCCCACGGGCTCCCCCAGGAAGTCCGTGGCCAGAGCGACGTGCCGCAACGGCGGCCGCACACTGTCCGCCGTCGGCTGGATGATCCACCTGTCCACCCTGCCGGGCTCGCTGTGGCCGGCGTACAGGCCCCCGAGCACGACGACCACCAGCCCGGCGAGGGCCGCGATCAACCCGAGCCACACGCGCAACGGTGGGGGCAGCACCGCGGGCACCGGCCGGTGGGCAGCCATGACCTCTGGGCGCCAACTCCCCACGAACGACCCCCCGTCGTGTCCGACTCGGCCCGCGCGGGTGCCGTCAGTCTCCGGTGGCCACCCTAACCAACAGGCGGTGTCCGGGTACTGAAACCCGATCGCCGGACAGGCCGGTGTTCTGCTTGGCTCGCCCCCATGAGCGATCTCCACATCCGCTGCGCGACCCTCTCGGACATCGACACCGTGCTCCGGTTCTGGCGCGAAGCCGCGGAAGGAACCAGCATCAGCGACGACCACGACGGAGTGGCCCGCCTCATCACGAGAGACCCCGAGGCCCTGATCCTCGCCGAGCGCGACGGTCTCCTCGCGGGAACCGTCATAGCCGGCTTCGACGGCTGGCGCTGCTCCGCCTACCGACTCGCCGTACACCCCGACCACCGCCGGCAAGGCATCGCCACCGCCCTGCTCGAAGCCACCGAACAGCGCTTCGCCGCCCTGGGCGGGCGACGCGTCGACGCCATGGTCCTCGAAGTCAACGAACAGGCCCACCACACCTGGGCCGCGGGCGGCTACCGGCGCGAGGACCACTGGCGGCGCTGGGTCAAGCCCCTCATCGGCTAGGGAGTGTCTCCGGCCGGGGCGAGGACCCCGGCCACGAGCCGCTGTGCGTAGGCGGCGTCGAGGCCGTCCGGCCGGAAGAGGATGCGGTACATCATGGGCGCGACGACCCGGTCGATCACCGTCTCGACGTCGGGTGTCCGCTCCCCGCGCCCGGCCGCGCGGGTGAGGACGAGGCCGATCTGCTCGGCGGCGTAGGCCGAGCACTGGCCGGCGTTGCCGCCGTCGGGGTCGCCGAGCAGGGCGTCGCGGATGTAGGCGCGGCCGGCGGGCGAGGCCATCTCGTCGAGGAACTGCTCGGCCCAGGCCGTGAGGTCGGCCGGCAGGGCCCCGTGATCCCCGGGCGTGGTGTCGGGCCGCAGACGCTCGACCGCCACGTCCGACAGCAGCACCTGCAGATCGCCCCAGCGGCGGTAGATCGTCGACGGCGTCACGCCCGCGCGTTGGGCGACCAGCGGCACCGTCAGGGCGTCCCGGCCCAGTTCCGAGGCGAGTTCGCGCACGGCGGCGTGCACCGATGCCTGGACCCGGGCGCTGCGGCCGCCGGGGCGCACCATCTGTCTGCTCACAGCCCCCACCTTAAAGCGAACCCTTTGCGTCTGGGACGGTGCTCATTCAGGCCGCCGGCGCGAGCTTCAGGCCGCCGGCGCGAGCTCGCGGGCGGGCCGGGTCTGCTCGTAGGCGTGACCGACCCGCAGGAGCAGCCTCTCGCCGAGCGGCCGGCCGAGGAGCTGCATGCCGATCGGCAGGCCCTCGGTGTCCTGGCCGACCGGTACGGACAGGGACGGCACGCCGGTGATGTTGGCGGGGGCGGAGAGCCGCACATAGGCGTCCGAGACGCCCTCGACGGTGCCGTCGGACCAGGTGATCGTCTCCTGGCCGGCTGGGACCGCGGTCGCGGGGAGGGTGGGGGCGGCGATCAGGTCGACCTCGCGCAGCAGGCTCGCCCACTCCTGCCGCATGAGGGTGCGAGAGCGCTGGGCCCGCAAGTAGTCGCCGGCGGGCATCAGTTCGCCGGCTTCCAGGAGGATGCGGACGTCGGCCTGGTAGAGCTCGGGGACCGTACGCAGGGTGCCCTCGTGATAGGCGGTGGCCTCGGGCACCATCAGGCCCCACAGGGTGGCCCGGATGTAGCGGGTCATGGGGATATCGACGTCGACGAGCCGGGCGCCGAGACTCCGGAGCCGGTCGATCGCGCTCCGGACGGCGGCTTCCACCTCCGCGTCGACGTGGTCGAAGTACCAGGTGCGCGGCACGCCGATCCGCAGTCCGCTCAGGTCGGTGCCCTCGGTCGGCCGGTGGTCCGCCGGCGGTGTGGTCAGGGAGGCGGGGTCGCGGGGGTCGTGGCCGGCCAGGGCGTCGAGGACCAGGCCCGCGTCCTCGACGGTGCGGGTGATCGGGCCGACGTGGTCCAGGGACCAGGACAGCGAGGTGACGCCGTGGCGCGGGACGAGGCCGTAGGTCGGCTTGAGGCCGACGACCCCGTTGAGCGCGGCGGGCACCCGGATGGATCCGCCGGTGTCGGTGCCCAGGGCGAAGGTGGCGGTGCCGGCGGCGACGGCGACCGCCGATCCGCCGCTGGAGCCGCCGGCGACCCGGTCGCGGTCCCAGGCGTTGCTGGTCTGCGGGGTGGTCAGCCCGTAGGCGAACTCGTGGGTGTGGGTCTTGCCGACCAGGACGGCTCCGGCCGCCGACAGACGCGCGGCGACGGTGCTGTCGGCGTGCGCGCGGTGGTCGGCCCTGACCCGTGAACTGGCCGACGTCGCCAGTCCGGCGGCGTCGATGAGGTCCTTCAGACCCATCGGGATGCCGTGCAGCGGACCGCGGTGCCGGCCGGCCGCGATGTCCTTCTCGGCTTCGAGCGCGGCCCGGCGGGTGTGCTCGGCGGTGACGGTGACATAGGCCCCGAGCCGCGGCTCCACCTCTTCGGCGCGCTCCAGCACGGAGTCCGCCAGCTCGACGGGGGAAAGCCGCCGCGCCCGGATCAGGTCGGCGGCGGCGCTGAGGGTCAGTTCATAGGGCTGCATCGTGGGCCTCCTGTGCCGCGCGGTAGGCGGGAGCGGGCGGGGTGTCGCCGAAGTCCAGCTCACGCAGGACGGCGACGACGGAGTGGATGTGGTCGGCGGTGGCCGCGACGGCGGCATGACGGTCGACGGGCAGGACGAGCCCGGCGCGGTGGGCCCAGCGGGCCGCTTCCGACGGCGTGAGTTCGGTGGAGGACATGGACTCCCCTGAGCTATAAAAGCTAACTGTTTGCATTAGTGGACTGTAGGACCTACGGTCGACTTAACGCAAACAGATAGCTTTAAGCGCGCGAGGAGAGACCGATGACCACCTGGACCGTGGGCAACGTGGCCGTCCACCGCATCGACGAGGTGCTTCTGCCGCCAGCCACCGGACCGTGGCTGCTGCCCGACGCCACACCGGATGTCGTCGCGGGGCAGGACTGGCTGCGCCCTCACTTCGCGGACGGCGAGGGCGTCCTGCACCTCGACAGCCACAGCTTCGCGTTCACCGCCGGCGGGCTGCGCGTCCTGGTGGACACGGGCATCGGCAACGGCAAGCAGCGGGCCAATCCCGCCTGGCACGACCTCGACACCGACTACCTGCGGCGCCTCACCGCCGCCGGATTCCCCCCGGACTCGGTGGACTTGGTGATCCTCACCCACCTGCACGCCGACCACGTCGGCTGGAACACCCGGGAGGTGAACGGCGCCTGGGTGCCCACCTTCCCGCACGCCCGCTACCTGACCTCCCGCGTCGAGCGGGAGTTCTGGGCCGGGTACGCCATGGACGAGGCACGCGCGCAGATGTTCCGCGACTCCGTGCTCCCGGTGGAGGAGGCGGGGCAGCTCGACCTCGTCGACGTCCCCGCCGAGGGCGTCGAAGTCACCCCGGGCCTGCGCCTGATCCCGACCCCGGGGCACACCCCCGGCCACCTCGCCGTCGAACTGACCAGTCACGGACGGACGGCACTGATCACCGGCGACTGCGTCCACCACCCCGTCCAGCTCGCCCACCCCGGCATCGGCGCCTGCGTCGACATCGACCCCGGACAGTCCGAGGCCTCGCGACGCGGGCTGCTCGACGCGCTCGCCGGTACGGACACCCTCCTGCTGGGCACCCACTTCGCGCCGCCCACCGCCGGCCGCGTCGTCGCCCACGAGGGCGCCTACCGGCTCGCGCCCGCCCCCGCCGACTCGCCCTGAGCACCCCCGCGGAAGGACTTTGCCCATCCTTTACTCTTGGATGGCCACTCGGTTCTGCATGAAAGGTTGTGAGCGTCCACCCATGGGCGTGCCTCCCCGTACGCGACACCGCGCGTTCCGCCCCGTCCTGGAGAACCATGGAACGGGGGTGAACCGATGACCGAAGTGCTCCTCCTTCTGGCGGCGATCCTGCTCTCGCTCGCCTGCGGCGCCTTCGTGGCGGCCGAGTTCTCCCTCACCACGGTCGAGCGCGCCGAGCTGGAGCGGGCGGTGGAGCGCGGCGAGCGGGGCGCGCAGGGCGCGCTGAAAGCCGTACGGAGCCTGACGTTCCAGTTGTCCGGGGCGCAGCTCGGCATCACCGTCACGAACCTGGTCGTCGGCATGCTCGCCGAGCCGTCGATCGCCGTACTGATCGCCGGGCCGCTGGAGGACGCCGGTGTCTCGCGGTCGGCGTCGCACAGCCTCGCGCTGGTGCTCGGCACGGCCGCGTCGACGGTGTTCCTGATGGTGGTCGGCGAACTGGTTCCGAAGAACTGGGCGATCTCCTCGCCGCTGGCCGTCGCCAAGACCGTGGGCAACGCCCAGCGCTGGTTCAGTGCCGCGTTCCGGCCCTTCATCACCCACCTCAACAACACGGCGAACCGGGTCGTGCGCCGGATCGGTGTGGAGCCCGCCGAGGAACTGGCCTCGGCGCGCGGGCCGCAGGAGCTGGCGGCACTGGCCCGCCACTCCGCCAAGGAAGGCGTCCTGGAGGCCGACACCGCCGAGCTGTTCGTGCGGACGCTGAACCTCGCCGACCTGACCGCCGAGAACGTGATGACGCCCCGGGTGCAGGTCGTCGCCCTGGAGGTGCAGGCGACCCTGGAGGACGTGGCGAACGCGACCCGGGCGACCGGCCTGTCGCGGTTCCCCGTCTTCCGCGGGACCCTCGACTCGGTCGTCGGGACCGCGCACGTCAAGGACGTACTGGCGGTACCGGCCGGGCGCCGGACCCGGATCTTCGTCTCCGAGCTGATGCGCGAGCCTCTGCTGGTCCCGGAGACGCTCACCGTCGACCGGCTCCTGGACCGGCTCTCCGGCAAGCGCACGATGGCCGTCGTGATCGACGAGTACGGCGGTACGGCGGGCGTGGCCACCCTGGAGGACATCGTCGAGGAGGTCGTCGGCGAGGTGCGCGACGAGCACGACCCCCACGAGCTGCCGGACCTCGCGCCGGCCGGCACGGACGAGGCCGGCCACGCCCTGTACTCGGCCGACGGCTCCGCCCGCGTGGACCACCTGGAGCGGGTCGGGCTGCGTGCGCCGGAGGGGCCGTACGAGACGCTCGCCGGGCTGGTGGCGACGGTGCTGGGCCGGATACCGGCCGTCGGTGACACCCTCGAGGTCGCCGGCTGGCGGATGGAGGTCCTGGACGCGACGGGCCGCCGGGCGGCGCGCGTCCGGCTGCGGGCGCCCCTCGACGACGAGAAGCCCGACGAGAAGGGAGCGGAGCTGTGACCGCGGTACAACTGCTGATCGGTCTGGCGACGCTCGTCGTCAACGCCTTCTTCGTCGGCGCCGAGTTCGCGCTGATCTCGGTGCGCCGCAGCCAGATCGAGCCCTACGCCGACCGGGGTGACCGGCGCGCCAAGAGCGTGCTGTGGGGCCTGGAGCACGTGTCGGCGCTGATGGCGGCCGCGCAGCTCGGCATCACGCTGTGCACGCTGGTGCTGGGTGTGGTGGCCGAGCCGGCGATCGCGCACCTGCTGGAGCCGGTGTTCCACGCGGTGGGCGTGCCCGAGGGCGCGGGGCACGCGGTGTCCTTCGTGATCGCGCTGGCCCTGGCCACGTATCTGCACATGCTGCTCGGCGAGATGGTGCCGAAGAACATCGCGCTCGCCGAGCCGGTGCGCAGCGCGCTGGCGCTCGGCCCGCCCCTGGTGGCGCTGTCCCGTGCGCTGCGCCCGGTGATCTTCACGATCAACGCCTTCGCCAACGCACTGCTGAAGCTGCTGCGCGTGGAGGCCCGGGAAGAGGTCGCCGCCTCCTACTCGGACGCCCAGATAGCGCAGATCGTGAAGGACTCCAGCGAGGCCGGCCTCATCGACGACCGCGCCCAGGAGCGGCTGCACGACGCGCTGGAACTGGGCCGCCGCCCGGTGCGCGACGTGGTGCTGCCGCTGGAGAGCGTGGTGTACGCGAGCGTGGGCGTCACTCCGGACGGGCTGGAGCGGCTGACGGCGGAGTCCGGGTTCTCCCGCTTCCCGGTGGTGGACGAGGGGCGGCGGATCGTCGGCTATCTGCATGTGAAGGACGCCCTGGACGCCCTGGGGCGCGATGTGCCGTTCCGGCTGCGGGACATGCGGCCCATCGCGCGCGTGCGGGAGCACACGCCGCTGGACGACGTCCTCACCGCGATGCGGGGCAGCCGTACACATCTCGCGGCGGTCCTCGGGGAGGACGGACGGCTGGCCGGTCTCGTGACCATGGAAGACGTACTGCGGGAGCTGTTCGGCCGGCGGACGTGAGCGGGGCCACCGGCGGCCGACCGACTGCTGGGTATGTGCACGGGATACTATTTCCGTCGCCATGCACACGAACCCCACCCACAGCAGCCTCGTCGCCGTCGGCGACTCCTTCACCGAGGGCATGTCGGACCTGTTGCCCGACGGCACCTACCGCGGCTGGGCCGACCTGCTCGCCGCACGGATGGCGGCCGGCACACCCGGCTTCCGCTACGCCAACCTCGCGGTGCGCGGCAAGCTGATCCAGCAGATCGTCGACGAGCAGGTGGACGTGGCGGCGGCCATGCAGCCCGATGTGATCACCCTGGTCGGCGGGCTCAACGACACGCTGCGGCCCAAGTGCGACATGGGCCGGGTGCGCGCCCTCCTGGAGGAGGCCGTGGAGCGGCTGGCCCCGTCGTGCAAGCAGCTCGTGCTGATGCGCAGCCCGGGCCGGCGAGGTCCTGTCCTGGAGCGGTTCCGGCCGCGCATGGAGGAGCTGTTCGCCTGCGTCGACGAGCTCGCCGACCGGCACGGCGCGATCGTCGTCGACCTCTACGGCGCCCCCTCGCTCGGCGACCCCCGGCTGTGGGACGTGGACCGGCTGCATCTGACGGCCGAGGGCCACCGCCGGGTCGCCGAGGCCGTGTGGCAGACGCTCGGCTACGAGCCCGAGGACACCGAGTGGCGCACGCCGATGCCGACGGCGCTGCCGCCGGGCTGGGTCATGCGCCGCGCGGCGGACGCGCGGTTCGCCCGGCAGTACCTGCTGCCCTGGATAGGCCGCCGTCTGACGGGCCGCTCCTCGGGCGACGGCATGCCGCCGAAGCGCCCCGAGCTGCTGCCGTACGAGCTGTAGGTCCTCATGGACACGCGCGTGATCAACGTCAGGGGCCGGCTGCACGACCTCGGCCCCCGGCTGGGACACGCGCCCGCGGAGGTGGTCCACGCCGGCCGCCGCCGGCCCCTCGGAGGCCGGGACCTGCCCCGGCACCGGCCGCTGCACGAACCCGAGCCGCGCGGCAGGACGCCGGCCTGCCGGTGTGCGCCGGAGCGGTGCCGTGCGGAGGTGCCGGCCAAGCCCGCCGAGCGCCTCTCGTAGGTTCCGACGAAAAGGCCGGTGCGCTGGCCTGCACGAATCGCCAGTAGAATCCGTCCACGTGACTTCTGCGCCTGCCAAGCCCCGCATCCCGAACGTCCTCGCCGGACGGTACGCCTCCGCCGAGCTCGCCACGCTCTGGTCCCCCGAGCAGAAGGTGAAGCTGGAGCGGCAGCTCTGGCTCGCCGTGCTGCGCGCCCAGAAGGACCTCGGGATCGAGGTGCCGGACGCTGCGCTCGCCGACTACGAGCGTGTTCTCGACACCGTCGACCTGGCCTCCATCGCCGAGCGCGAGAAGGTCACGCGGCACGACGTGAAGGCGCGGATCGAGGAGTTCAACGACCTCGCCGGGCACGAGCACGTGCACAAGGGCATGACCTCCCGCGACCTCACCGAGAACGTCGAGCAGCTCCAGGTCCGTCTCTCGCTGGAGCTGATGCGCGACCGCACGGTCGCCGTCCTGGCGCGTCTGGGCAAGCTGGCCGGCGAGTACGGCGAGCTGGTCATGGCCGGCCGCTCGCACAACGTCGCCGCGCAGGCCACCACCCTCGGCAAGCGCTTCGCGACCGCCACCGACGAGCTGCTCGTGGCCCACGGCCGCGTCGAGGAGCTGCTGGGCCGCTACCCGCTGCGCGGCATCAAGGGCCCGGTCGGCACCGCGCAGGACATGCTGGACCTGCTGGGCGGGGACGCCGCGAAGCTCGCGGAGCTGGAGCAGCGGATCGCCACGCACCTGGGCTTCTCGCAGGCGTTCACGTCGGTCGGCCAGGTCTACCCGCGCTCCCTGGACTACGAGGTCGTGACGGCGCTGGTGCAGCTCGCGGCGGCGCCGTCGTCGCTGGCGAAGACGGTCCGGCTGATGGCCGGGCACGAGCTGGTCACCGAGGGCTTCAAGCCGGGCCAGGTCGGCTCCTCGGCGATGCCGCACAAGATGAACACCCGCTCCTGCGAGCGCGTCAACGGCCTGATGGTGATCCTGCGCGGCTACGCCTCGATGACGGGCGAGCTGGCGGGCGACCAGTGGAACGAGGGCGACGTGTCCTGCTCGGTGGTGCGCCGGGTCGCGCTGCCGGACGCGTTCTTCGCGCTGGACGGTCTGCTGGAGACGTTCCTGACGGTGCTCGACGAGTTCGGCGCGTTCCCGGCGGTCGTGGCCCGGGAGCTGGACCGGTACCTGCCGTTCCTCGCCACCACCAAGGTGCTGATGGGTGCCGTGCGCGCGGGCGTGGGCCGGGAACTCGCACACGAGGCGATCAAGGAGAACGCCGTCGCCTCCGCGCTCGCGATGCGCGAGCAGGGCGCCGAGCGCAACGAGCTGCTCGACAAGCTCGCCGCCGACGCGCGCATCCCGCTCGACCGCACCCAGCTCGATGCGCTGATGGCCGACAAGCTGTCCTTCACGGGTGCCGCGGGCGACCAGGTCGCCACCGTGGTGGCCCGGGTCGAGGAGATCGTGAAGCAGCACCCCCAGGCCGCGGGCTACACGCCCGGCGCGATTCTCTGACGCGCCGCATGGCGCGCTTCACGCCCGAGGAGTTGGAGGCCGCCCGCGACCGTGTCGTGCCGGACGTGGTCGCGGACGGTCTGCGGGTGCTGTTCTGCGGGATCAACCCCGGGCTGATGACGGCCGCGACGGGCCATCACTTCGCCCGCCCCGGCAACCGCTTCTGGCCGGTACTGCACCGGTCCGGCTTCACACCCCGGCTGCTGAAGCCGTCCGAACAGCGGGAGTTGCTGTCGTACGGGCTCGGCATCACCAACGTCGTGGAGCGGGCGACCGCTCGGGCCGACGAGCTGAGCGCCGAGGAGTACCGGGAGGGCGGGCGGCTGCTCGCCCTGAAGGCGGAGCGACTGCGGCCGGGCTGGCTGGCGGTGGTCGGCGTGACCGCGTACCGCGCCGCGTTCGACGACCGGAAGGCTCAGGTCGGGCCGCAGTCGCGGACGTTCGGGGACACGCGTGTGTGGGTGCTGCCCAATCCGAGCGGGCTGAACGCGCACTGGACGGTCGAGACCATGGCGGAGGAGTTCGGTCGGCTGCGGGAAGCCGCCGGGAGCTGATCCCTTACGGCGGGTCCGTCTCCGTGACCAGGGCCAGCAGGTGAACCGCGTCCGACTCGTCAAGGTCCGCGACCGCCACGGCGACCCAGCGGCCGGAGCCCTCCACCTCCCAGAGGTACGCCACACCGGCGCGTGCGCTGAGGTCGGCCCACGGCCGGGATATCTCCTCGTGCTCGGTGCGCAGCACGACCGTCCGCAGGTTGTAGGGGTCGGAGTCGCCCCAGCGCGAGGCAAGAAGCTCGTAGACGGCGTCCCGGTCCTTCTCGAACTGGTCGATCGTCACGGCCCGGGTCGCGGGGTCGCCGTAGGGACCGCTCTCTAACACCGCTACGTGGTAGCCGGGTCCCGAGGTGCCGACGTCCGACGGGCCGTGCTCCGCCGGAAAGGGGCGGTAGCACAGCTCGTCGACGAGGGCGATGTGCTGTGCGATGTTCATGGGTCCAGTAAACCCGCCCCCACTGACACTTGGCGGCGGTCAGGCGTCCCGGCGGCGCACGCTCCACGCCCCCGCCAGCAGCGCGGCGGCCGTCCAGAGCGCGGTCACCGCGAGCCCCGACCACGGCCCGAGGGACGACCCGTCGTACGTCTCCCGCAGGACCAACTGCCCCGCCTTGTCCGGCAGGAAGTCGGCGACAGTGCCCGTGGCATCGCCGATCACGAACCCCACGACGAGGATGAACGGGATCAACAGCGACAGTGTGGCCACGCCGCTGCGCAGCAGGGCGGCCAGCCCGGCGGCGAACAGGGCCATCAGCATGAGGTAGACGCCGCAGCCCACGACAGCGCGCACCTGCTCACCGGTGCCGAGCCCGTCCGCTGCCGATCCGAGCCCCGCCCGTGCCACGAGGAGAGCGGCGAGAGCCGTCACCAGCCCCACCAGGAGGGCCGGTACGGCGATGACGGCCGCCTTGGCCGCGAACCACCGGCCGCGCTGGGGAACCGCGGCCAGCGAGAGCCGGAGCGCCCCCGGGTGGAACTCCGACGACACGGCCATGGCCCCGAAGGCGATGGCGGCGATCTGGCCCGGTATGACACCCGACAGGGACGTGAACAGCGCGTCGAACCCCGGATCCGACGTCTCGGAGACACCGGCGATCGCGGAGAACGCCGTGGTCGCGGCAAACAGGGCCAGGAGGGCTCCCGGCAGCGAGCGGAGCGTACGGATCTTCAGCCACTCGGAGCGGAGTACGGGCGTGAGTTCCATGGTCAGGCCTCCTGCGGCTGTGCGGTGAACTCGGTCTCGGCGGACGTGAGGTCGAAGTAGGCCTGCTCCAAGGTGCCCTCCTCGGCGGCGAGTTCCAGGACCGGTACACCCGCGGCGGAGGCGATGCGGCCGATGTCGTCCACGCGTGCGTGGTGCACGCTCCAGTGACCGTCCGCGTGCTCCTCGGCCTCGTGGCCGTGCCGGGCCAGGACGCTCTTCAGGGCGATGGGGTCGCTCGTGCGGACCCGTACGCGCGGCTGCACGCGGGCGTGGATGAAGTCCCGCATCGGGGTGTCGGCCAGCAGCCGGCCCCGGCCGAGGACGACGAGGTGGTCCGCGAAGGACGCGGTCTCGTTCATCAGATGGCTGGAGACCAGGACCGTCCGCCCCTCCCCCGCGAGCCGTTGCAGCAACTGCCGGATCCACACGATGCCTTCGGGATCGAGGCCGTTGGACGGCTCGTCCAGCATGACCACCTCGGGGTCGCCCAGCAGGGCGGCGGCGATGCCGAGTCGCTGGCGCATGCCCAGGGAGTACGTCCGCACGCGGCGCCGGGCCACCGAGGCCAGGCCCGTCTCCTCCAGTACCTCGTCGACGCGGCGGTCCGGGACGCGGTTGCTCGTGGCCAGGACACGGAGGTGGTCGCGGGCGGTGCGGGAGCCGTGGGCGGCCTGCGCGTCGAGCAGGGCGCCGACGTGGCGCAGGGGTTCGCGCAGGGTCGGGTAGGCACGGCCGCCGATCGTGGCGGAGCCGGCGGTCGGCCGGTCGAGGCCGAGCACCAGCCGCATGGTGGTGGACTTTCCGGCGCCGTTGGGGCCAAGGAAGCCGGTGACGCGGCCGGGCAGCACGCGGAACGTGAGGTCGTCGACGGCGCGCTTGGTGCCGAACTCCTTGGTGAGGGACTGGACGTCGATGCTGGTCATGGCAGCAGCCTGGCCCGTCGTGCGGGGTGCGGGCCTCCCCCGGCGGTGGAGATCCTCTCCCCCGTGCGGGGGAGGCTCGTTGTCAGTGGCGACTGGCACGATGACGCCATGGTCCGCATGCTGCGCCCGTTCACGCGGGCGGTGACGTACACGCGGTGGCTGCACCTGTTGGTGGCCATCGTGTGGTCGTCGCTGTGGCTGTTCATCCAAGAGGCGTTGTGGACCCAGATCACAGCGGCCGTGCTGCTCGGACTCGCGGGCCTCGTCCCCGTCACACGGGTCGTGGAGGGGTTCCAGGCCAGGCTGCTGCTGACCGGCCATCGGCAGGACGGTGGTGACAGCGGCGAGATCGTGACCACGCCGTCGGTCACATGGGCCGATCGCGGGCGGACGGTGGTGTGGCTGGAGGCGCGGCTGGTCTTCGGCTGGGTCGTGGCCCACCTCTCCGTCCAGTTGCCCCTCCTCGCGATCGACTTGGCGACGACGGCGTTCGGCACCGAGCCCGCCGCCGACGGGTTCGTGCCCGTCAAGGGGCCGCACTGGTGGCACGCCCTGCTCGCTCCCCTGCCGTTGCTGCTGCTCGCCGTGGTCGTGGTGGGGGCGGGCCGACTCATCACCGCGCTGGCGGTGCGGCTCCTGGGGCCGTCACCCGCCGAGCGGATGGAGGCGCTGGAGGTACGCACCGAGCAGCTCCTGGAACGCACGCGTATCGCCCGCGAGTTGCACGACTCCATCGGCCACGCGCTCACGGTCGCCGTCGTACAGGCCGGGGCCGCGCGGGCGGCCGGTGACGCGGAGTTCACGGACCGCGCCCTGGGCGCCATCGAGGAGACCGGCCGGGCCGCCCTGGAGGACCTGGAGCGTGTGCTGGGCATCCTGCGCGAGTCGGAGAAGCCGGTGAGCAGCAGGCCGACCCTCGTGGACGCCGACCGCCTGCTGGAGTCCGCGCGTGCCTCCGGGGCGAAGGTCGACGCCGAGGTGACCGGCCCCGTGGACACCGTGCCGGGGCCGGTGTCCCGGGAGGGCTACCGGATCCTCCAGGAGGCGCTGACCAATGTGCTGCGGCACGCGGGCGCGGTCCCGGTGGAGGTCCGCGTCCGTGCCGGCGACGACACCCTCGTCCTCGCGATACGCAACCCGCTGCCCGAGCCGATACCCGGCCCCGGACGCGGCAGCGGTCTGCGCGGCATACGCGAGCGCGCCGCCCTGCTCGGCGGACGGGCCAGGACCGGCCCCGACGAAGGCGACTGGCAGGTCCATGTCGAACTGCCGTTGAGTTGATCTACGCTGTCCGGATGCCGGTCACCGTTCTCCTCGTCGACGACGAACCCCTCGTACGCGCGGGTCTGCGGGCCGTGCTGGAGGCACAGCCCGACATCGAGGTCGTCGGGGAGGCCGCTGACGGGGCGGCGGTGATCCCGCTCGTGCGGCAGTTGCGGCCCGACGTGGTCGCCATGGACGTACGGATGCCGCTGCTGGACGGTATCGAGGCCACCCGGGCGCTGCTGCGGACGGTCGACGAGCCGCCGCGGATCCTGGTGGTGACGACCTTCGAGAACGACGAGTACGTGTACGAGGCGCTGCGGGCCGGTGCCGACGGGTTTCTGCTCAAGCGCGCCCGGCCGGCCGAGATCGTGCACGCGGTGCGGCTGATCGCCGAGGGCGAGTCGCTGCTGTTCCCGGCCTCGGTGCGGCAGCTCGCCGCCGAGTACGGCGACGACGGCGGGAACCGCGCGGCGCGGGCCGTGATGGAGCGGGCCCAGCTCACCGAGCGTGAGGCCGAGGTGCTGCGGCTGATGGCGCGGGGTCTGTCGAACGCGGAGATCGCCGCCCGGCTGGTCGTCGGGACGGAGACCGTGAAGTCGCATGTCAGCGCGGTGCTGGCGAAGTTGGGGGCGCGGGACCGGACCCAGGCGGTGATCGCCGCGTACGAGTCGGGGTTCGTGGCACCGGGCTGATCGGCGAGGGCCGGTGCCGGACCCTCGCCGGGGCGCTCCACGCCGAGTACGATCCGGCCAACACGCGCGCGACCTGGGAGGACGGACGGTGGGGCGGCTGACCGGCGGGGATCCCTCGCTGCTGCGAAGGATCAACTCCGCGGTGGTGCTGCACGCGCTGCGTGCCACGGACTGCGCGACGCTGACCGAGATCACCCGGGTGACGGGGCTGTCCCGGCCGACCGTCGAGGGCGTCGTCGAAGGGCTCATCGAGGCCGGGCTCGTCGTGGAGAAGGCGGCCGAGGAGGGTGCCGCACGGCGGCAGGGCCGCCCGGCGCGGCGGTTCCGGTTCCGGGCGGAGGCCGGGCATCTGCTGGGGCTGGAGATCGGGGCGCACCGGGTGGCCGCCCTGCTGGCCGACCTGGACGGCCGGGTGATCGGCGCCCAGGCCAAGGACGTCTCCGAGACGCTGGGGGCCGACGAGCGGCTGGAGCGGCTGCGCGGGGCGGTCGCAGAGCTGCTGCGGCGGGCCGGTGTCGCACGGGGCTCGTTGCGGGCCGTGGGCGTGGCGACGCCCGGGATCGTCGAGGCGGACGGCACGGTACGGCTGGGCACCGCGCTGCCGGGGTGGACGGGGCTGCGGCTGGGCGAGCGGCTGAGCCGGTCGTTCAAGTGCCCGGTCCTGGTCGAGAACGACGCCAACACCGCTGCCGTCGCCGAGCACTGGAAGGGCGCGGCCACCGAGTCGGACGACGTGGTGTTCGTGCTGGCGGGGCTCAGCCCGGGCGCCGGTTCGCTGATCGGGGGGCGGCTGCACCGGGGCTACGGCGGGGCGGCCGGCGAGATCGGCGCGCTGCATCTGCTGGGCCGGGAGGTCACCCCCGAGACCCTGCTCTCCACCACCGACGAACCCCTGCACCCGCTCGACGAGCAGGCGGTCGCCGAGGTCTTCTCGCACGCCCGCGAGGGCGACCAGCGGGCCCGCGCGGCCGTCGACCGCTTCATCCAGCGCCTGGTCCACGACGTGGCCGCCCTCGTCCTCGCCCTGGACCCGGAACTGGTCGTCATCGGCGGCTGGGCAGCGGGCCTCGACGGCGTCCTGGATCCCCTCCGCCAAGAACTCTCCCGCTACTGCCTGCGCCCCCCACAGGTCACCCTCTCCCGCCTCGGAGACGCGGCAGTGGCGACGGGCGCCCTACGCCTGGCCCTGGACCACGTGGAGGAACAACTCTTCGCGGTGGAGCAACGCCCCTTTTAGGCAGCGCCCCGTCAGGGGCGCGGGGCTGTGTCGATATGCGGCTCCGCCGCGTGGGCGCGACCAGCCACGACGCACCCGCAGGTCAAGACGCCCGCTGCTGAGGCCCGTCATGAATCTCCACCCCACCCGAGTCACCGAAGGTCAACCGGCACGTGTCAGCGCGATACGTCGCAACCGACAGCGCGGCCGTACGTCCCTCGGACACGAAACGAGTCGTGACCACCAGAACGGGCGCACCAGGAAGCCGATCCAGCTCCTTCGCGTCGTCGGCGCCGGCGGAGCCGAGCTCCACCGCGTTCTCCTGCCGCCCCAGCTCCAGCCGCTGCAGCTCCCGCAGCACCGCACGCGCGCGTGCCGCTCCGGACGGCGCGTCTATGCCGGAGAGCTCGGGCACCGAGGACTGCGGAATGTGGAGAAGCTCGGCGGCCACGGGCCGGCCGTGCGAGACACGGGAGCGCCGCACGATGTGCACGGGCTCGTCGCGGCCGGTCTCCAGCGCGTCGGCGACGGCCGCGGGCGGCACCGCCGTCACGCAGTCGACGGGCTGCCATGCGTCCTCGGAGCCGCCGGGCCAGGTGTGCGGGCCGGTACCGAGGGAGACGCCCACGCGCGGCGGGGCGACGGTCGTGCCGACACCGCGGCGGCGCTGCAGCCTGCCTTCCAGTTCGAGCTGCTCCAGCGCCTGGCGGAGCGTGGCGCGGGCGACGCCGAAGCGGGCCGCGAGGTCGCGCTCGTTCGGCAGGATCTCCCCCACCGAGAACTCCGAGTCGAGCGCTTCACTGAGCACGGTCTTGAGATGCCAGTACTTCGGTTCCGGCACCGATTCCAGCTGCGTGGTCCCCACCCTGTCCTCCGCAATCGCCGTGGTCGGCGGCGTTTTAGCGCCCTTGTTTTTTAAAGGTTGTTTCACTTCTCTGCGACCATAGGGCGGCCCTGATCCTTGGTCAAGACCAATGGCCGGGAACGTTCACGGGGCGTTCACGCGAGGCCAGCGGGGCCACCGGGGGGGACCGCTACCCGGCGGCCAGCGACCGGAGCTTGTCGGGGTTCCGGACGATGTAGACGGCTTGGACCCGCCCGTCGGCGACGTCGAGCTGGAAGACGGAGTCGGGCTTGTCGCCGGACAGGACCAGCATGGCCGGGCCGCCGTTGAGCTCCAGGAAACGCACGGAGAAGTCCGGGACACCCTTCTGTGCGGCGCCGACGAGGAAGCGGCCCACCTTGTCCGCCGTCCGGAGGACCCGCAGCGGCGCCCGCGCCTTGCCGCCGCTGTCGCCGACGAGACGGACGTCCGGGGCGAGCAGCGCCATCAGCCCTTCGAGATCGCCGTCCGCCGCGGCGGCGAGGAACCGTTCGGTGAGGTCGCGGCGCTGGGCGGGGTCGACCTCGTAGCGCGGCCGCCGCTCCTCGACGTGCTTGCGGGCGCGTCCGGCCAGTTGGCGTACCGCCGGTTCGCCGCGGTCGAGCATGGCGGCGATGTCGGCGTACGGGAAGCCGAAGGCCTCGCGCAGCACGAACACGGCCCGCTCCAGCGGTGACAGCGACTCCAGCACGACGAGGACGGCGAGGGAGACGGAGTCGGCGAGGACGGCCCGTTCGGCGGTGTCCGGCACGGTGTCGCCGAAGTCGGTGACGTACGGCTCGGGCAGCCACGGGCCCACGTAGGTCTCCCCGCGGGACTTGATCTGGCGCAGCCGGTCGATGGCAAGGCGGGTCGTGATCCGTACGAGGTAGCCGCGCGGTTCGCGCACATCACCGCGGTCGCCGCCCGTCCAGCGCAGCCAGGCCTCCTGGACCACGTCCTCCGCGTCGGCCACGCGGCCCAGCATGCGGTAGGCGACGCCCAGCAGGACGGGGCGGTGCGCTTCGAAGACGTCGGTCGCGGTCTCGGTGGTCACGGCTCCATCCCAGCCCACGGGTGCGGCCCTGTCCAGGCGGAATCGCTCGTTCCCGGACAGAATGGCCGACAGGACGCCGGTGATCGCCGGCAGGGTTCCCGGAGGTGGCGATGCGGTACGCGGTTCTGGGCACGGGCGACGTCGGGCGCACCCTCGGCGGCCGGCTGGTGGAGCTGGGGCACGAGGTGCGGCTCGGTTCGCGTACGAGGGAGAACCCGGCCGCCCTGGAGTGGGCCGCCGCCGCGGGTGCCGGGGCGGACGCGGGGACGTTCGCGGAGGCGGCGGCGTTCGGTGAGGTGGTGGTGAGCGCGGTGGGCGGGCGGGTGGCCCTCGCCGCGCTGGAGGCGGCGGGGGCGGAGAACCTCGGCGGGAAGGTCCTCGTGGACGTCTCCAACCCGCTGGCGTTCGAGGAGGGCGAGCTGCGGCTGTCCCCCGTCGAGTCGGACAGCGTGGGCGAGCAGATCCAGCGGGCCTTTCCGCACGCGCGCGTGGTGAAGACGCTCAACACCGTCAACTGCCGGGTGATGGTGGAACCGGGGCTGGTTCCGGGCGAACACAACGTCTTCGTCTGCGGGGACGACGCGAGCGCCAAGGAGCAGGTGACGGCCCTGCTCGGGGAGTTCGGCTGGCCGCGGGAGCGGGTGCTCGACCTCGGTGGCATCCGGGCGGCCCGCGCCGTGGAGATGTGGCTTCCGCTGTGGGTCGGCCTGATGCAGAAGTTCGGGCACGCGGACTTCAACCTGGAGCTACGCCGGGCCCGGTGAGCGGTCCGGGGCCGTGAAGGTGGCGGCGACTCGGGGCTACCCGCCGGTAGCAATTGCTGACAAGCTGTCTACAGCGTCCGTCAGCGAGTACAGCCGAGGAGCACCCCATGTCCGCCACCGTCTCCTTCAAAGTCGCCTCCGCGCACGGCGAGCAGAACGTCACCCTGTCCTACACGCGCCGGGGCAGCGGCGACCCGTTGCTCCTGCTGCACGGCATCGGCCACCACCGGCAGGTCTGGGACCCGGTGATCCCCGCGCTGGCGGCCGAGCGCGATGTGATCGCCGTGGACCTGCCCGGGTGCGGGGAGTCGCCGGCGCTGCCTGACGGCATGGCGCACGACCTGTCGACGATGAACACCGTCCTCGTGGCGCTGTGCGAGGCGCTGGAGATCGAACGGCCGCACGTGGCGGGCAACTCGCTGGGCGGCCTGCTGGCCCTGGACCTGGCCCGGGCGCGACTCGTCCGCTCCGTCACCGCGCTGTCCCCCGCCGGGTTCTGGAACGAGACCGAGCGCCGCTACGCCTTCGCGGTGCTGATGACGATGCGGCAGATCGCCCGGCGGATGCCGCTGCCCCTGGTCGAACGGCTGGCCCGCCCGGCGATCGGCCGGACGCTGCTGACGAGCACCATCTACGCCCGCCCGGGCCGCCGTTCGCCCGAGGCCGTGATCGCCGAGACGCTGGCCCTGGCCCGGGCCCAGGGCTTCTCCGAGACGCTCCGCTCCGGCAGGACCGTGCAGTTCAGCGACGACATCGTGGGCACCCCGGTCACCGTGGCCTGGGGCAGCCGGGACCGGCTCCTCATCCCCCGCCAGGGCGTGCGGGCCAAGGGCGTCATCCCCGGTGCCCGGCTGGTACGGCTGCCGGGCTGCGGTCACGTCCCGATGAACGACGACCCGGCGCTGGTCGCCAGGGTCGTCCTCGACGGCAGCCGCTGACCGTACCGGGGCTTGCGCGCGGCGAGCCTCTAAGGTCTCCCTTCATGAAGCCACCGCAGAGCGCCCCGGGCACCGGTGCCGCGTCCGCCGCCTGGGAGCTGCTGCTCCCCGCCGCCGCGGCACCGGCACGCACGCGTGGCCGGTCCCTCCAGGCGGCACTGCGCGAGGCGGTCCGCTCGGGCCGGCTCGCGCCGGGCACGCGGTTGCCGTCCAGCCGGGATCTCGCGGCGGACCTGGGGGTGTCGCGGGGGCTGGTCACGGAGGCGTACGAGCAGCTCACGGCCGAGGGCTATCTGCGCAGCGGCCGGGGCGCCGGCACCTGGGTGGGCGCGGCCGCACGGGCCGCACGGCCGCGGGCGCACGACCTCGCACCGGGCTCCCCCGGTGCCCGCGCGGACTTCGTGCCCGGCACGCCCGACCTGTCGCTGTTCCCGCGCTCGGCGTGGGCCGCCGCGCAGCGCGATGTGCTGGCGGAACTGCCGCACCAGGACCTGGGGTACCCCGATCCGCGCGGGCTGCCCCGGCTGCGCACCGCGCTGGCCGGACTGCTCGCCCGGCGGCGGGGCGTGGTGGCCGACCCGGAGCGGATCGTGGTGGTCTCCGGGGTCGCCCAGGCGACGACCCTGCTCGGTTTCGCGCTGCACGCGCGCGGGGTGCGTACCGTCGGGGTGGAGGACCCCGGAAGTCCCCAGCACGACGCGCTGTACGCCTCGGCCGGGGTCACCGCCGTGCCGCTGCCCGTGGACGGCGAGGGGATCGCCCTGGAGCCGCTGCGGGCGTCGGGCGTACGGGCCGTGGTGACGACTCCGGCTCACCAGTTCCCCACCGGCATCGCCTACTCGGCCGACCGCCGCGCCAGGCTGCTGGACTGGGCACGTGAGGTGGACGGCATCGTCCTGGAGGACGACTACGACGGCGACTTCCGCTACGACCGCGCCCCCGTCGGCGCGCTCCAGGGCCTCGACCCGGACCATGTGGCCTACACGGGCTCCGTCAGCAAGTCCCTCGCGCCGGGGCTGCGGCTGGGCTGGCTGCTGGTGCCCGAGTCCTGGGCGGAGGAGATCGTCGAACGCAAGCGCACCATGGACCTCGGCCATCCGGCCCTCGACCAGGCCCTGTTCGCCCGGTTCCTGGAACGCGGCGACTACGACCGCCAGCTCCGCCGCTGCCAGCGCGCCTACCGCGAGCGGCGTGACGCGCTGGTCGCCGCCCTGGACGAGCACTTCCCCGGCTCGGAGGTGTCCGGGATCGCCGCGGGCCTGCATGTGATCGCCACGCTGCCGGAGCGGTACGGCCCCGAGGAGCGGTTCCTCGCGCGCGTGGCCGAGGCCGGGGTGGCGGTACGCCCGCTGTCGTCCTGCACCCACCCGCGGACCGAGAGCGCCGAGACGAAGAAGGTGCGGCTCGTCCTGGGATACGCCCATGTGCCGCCTGCCCGGATCGCCGAGGGCGTACGGCTGATGGCGGAGGCGGCCACCGGGTGACTCCGCCGGGCTCGCCCGTGCGTGCCGGTTCCCCCGCCCCTGGGGTCAGTTGTTCACTTGGGGTTCGTGTGTGCGCTGCGGCGTGCCAGTAGTTGTGGCTCTGCACACTGGCCGGATCCCGTCCCTGGAGGCGTATCCATGTCACACCGTCCGTTCCCCGGGCGCCGTAGCGTCCTGCGGGGCTCCCTCGCCGCGTCGGCGGCCCTGTCCCTGCCCACCGCTCTCGGAGCGGCTCCGGCCTTCGCCCGGTCCGGGCGTCCGAAGGCGGGGTGGGGTGTGCAGGCGGGAGACGTGACCTGCGACTCCGGGCTGGTGTGGGTGCGGTCCGACCGGCCCGCCCGGATGATCGTCGAGACATCGGCGACCGAGTCGTTCCGCAACCCGCGCAGATGGCACGGCCCGCTGCTGGGCCCGGGCACGGACTTCACCGGCACGACCCCGCTGCGCGGACTGCCGTCCGGCGAGCAGATCCACTACCGCGTGCTGCTCGCCGACCCGGACGACCCGCGCCGCACCGGCGAGCCGGTCACCGGCAGCTTCCGCACCGCGTCCGCCAAACGCCGCGACGGGGTGCGGTTCGTCTGGTCCGGCGACCTGGCCGGACAGGGCTGGGGCATCAACCCGGACCTCGGCGGCTACCGGATCTACGAGGCGATGGGCGCCCTGGACCCGGACTTCTTCCTCTGCAGCGGCGACAACATCTACGCCGACGGCCCGCTCACCGAGACCGTGGCCCTGCCCGACGGGCGGACCTGGCGGAACATCACCACAAAGGAGAAGGCGAAGGTCGCCGAGACCCTGGCGGAGTTCCGCGGCAACTTCCGCTACAACCTCCTGGACGAGAACCTGCGCGCCTTCAACGCCCGGGTCCCGTCCATCATCCAGTGGGACGACCACGAGGTCACCAACAACTGGTACCCGGGCGAGATCCTCGGCGACACCCGGTACACCGAGAAGAACGTGGACGTGCTCGCCTCCCGTGCCCGCCAGGCGTTCTCGGAGTACTTCCCGATCTCGACGCTGCGCCGCCCGAGCGGCCGGGTCCACCGCGTGCAGCACCACGGCCCGCTGCTGGACGTCTTCGTCCTGGACATGCGCACCTACCGCAACGCCAACTCGACGGACGACCAGCCCACCGACGCGCAGGGCATCCTCGGCCGCGAACAGCTGGAGTGGCTCAAGCGCGAACTGTCCCGTTCCCGGGCGGTGTGGAAGGTGATCGCCTCCGACATGCCGATCGGCCTGGTCGTCCCGGACACCGGCGACGGCAAGCCGAACATCGAGGCCGTCGCGCAGGGCGACCCCGGCAAGCCGCTGGGCCGCGAACTGCAGATCGCCGAACTGCTGCGGTTCATCAAGCACCAACGGATCACGGGCACCGTGTGGCTGACGGCCGACGTGCACTACACCTCGGCGCAGCACTACCAGCCGTCGAAGGCCGCCTTCACCGACTTCGAGCCCTTCTGGGAGTTCGTGTCGGGCCCGCTCAACGCCGGTGCCTTCCCCGCGAACACGCTCGACGGCACCTTCGGCCCGGACCGCGTGTTCCTCAAGGCGCCGACGACCGCCAACGTCTCGCCCGCCGACGGCTACCAGTTCTTCGGCGAGGTCGACATCGACGGCGCCAGCGGCGAGCTGACGGTCCGTCTGCGTGAGCAGGACGGCACCGTGCTGTTCACCCAGGTGCTCCAGCCCGGCCGGGTCGGCCAGTAGGCGCCCATGGGTCCGGTAAGTACGGAGCGCAACGTTTGAAGCGTCGACAAAGGGGGCAGACTGCCCCCTTTACCCGCCAGTCACAAAGAGTTCGCGATCACGCAACACCGTTCCGTCACAGTGGGTGCATGACGCGAAAAATGACTGAAGCGACGCACGTGAAGAACAACTGCCGCCCCGCCACCCCGATGCGGCGGTTCACCACGGCGTTCCGGGCCTGGCGGACACGACGCCACGAGAACGCGCCGCCGCCGGACCATACCGAGTCCCCGGCACCGGAGCCGGTGCCGGGGGCGAGCACGCTGTGGCGGATGCGGACCACGGTGCAGGACGAGCCGGGGTCACTGGCGGCGCTGTGCACGGCCCTCGCCGGGCAGCGCGTCGACATTCTGAGCCTGCAGACGCATCCGCTGGCCGACGGCACGGTGGACGAGTTCCTGCTTCGGGCCCCGGGTGAGCTGCCGGGGTCCGGGATCGCCACGGCCGTCCGGACGGCCGGCGGCACCGACACCTGGATCGAGCGGGCCGACGCCCACGACCTGGTGGACGCACCGACCCGGGTCCTGGGACTCGCCGCCCGCACCGCCCTGGACGCCGCGGAACTGCCGCTGGCTCTGCGCCAGTTGCTGGGCCGCTGCACGATCCGCTCCCAGCCCGCGCCGGCCGGCGGCGACCGGGCGCCCGGCGGGGTACCGGTGGAGGGCGCCCTCGACGGCACCGTGCTGCGCCTGCGCGCCCCGGAAGGCGGAGTGATCACCGTGGAGCGGCCGTACCTGCCGTTCACCCCGACCGAGTTCGCCCGGGCCAGGGCCCTGGTGGAACTGGACGCCCGGCTCGGCCCGCGCGTCCCGCACGGCCGGGACGTGCTCACCCTCGCCGAGGGCGCCGACATCACCGTGCGCCGGACCGACACCCGTGATCTGGAGCCGGCCCGGGCGATGCACGAGCGGTGCTCGGACCGCACGCTGAGGCTTCGCTACCACGGGCCGGTCGGCGATGCCGACCGGTATCTGAACCACCTGCTCAGCCCCCGCTTCGGCCGTACGCTCGCCGTGCAGACCGCGTCGGGGCGGGTGGTCGGGCTCGGGCATCTGCTGTGGGACGGGGACGAGACGGAGGTCGCGCTGCTCGTCGAGGACTCCTGGCAGCGGCGG
Organism: Streptomyces sp. NPDC056948; assembly: GCF_042674225.1. Taxonomy (NCBI): domain Bacteria; kingdom Bacillati; phylum Actinomycetota; class Actinomycetes; order Kitasatosporales; family Streptomycetaceae; genus Streptomyces; species Streptomyces sp. NPDC056948. The sequence continues at coordinate 14,696 of NZ_JBHUQX010000007.1, read as the reverse complement.
GGTGTCGGAGCGGAGTTGCTGCGCAGGCTGGTGGCGATGGCGGTGGACGCCGGGTGCGCGAGTGTGTATGCGGTGACGCAGGCGTCCAACACGGGCATGGTCGCGGCGATGCGGGGGCTGGGGCTTCCGCTCGACTATCAGGTCGAGGAGGGGACGCTGGTGATCACGGCGCGGCTGGGTGAGCGGGTTGCGTCTGGTGCCGGTGAGTTGGGAAGCGCCTCAGCACCGTAGGGGCCTTGGGGAGTCGGCGGCTGCAGGCTCGTCGTGGCTTGTCGCGCAGTTCCCCGCGCCCCTAGGAGAGACCTGTCCAGGTCCGCCCAGAGGTCCTCGACGTCCTCCAACCCCACCGACATCCTCAGCAAGCTGTCGCTCACCCCGGCGTCGCGTCGGTCTTCCGCGTCCACGATGCGGTGGCTGATGGACGCCGGGTGCTGGATGAGGGTGTCGACGCTGCCGAGGCTGACGGCGGGGGTGATGAGGCGGACGCCGGCGATGACCTCGTGCGGATCGCCGTGCACCTCGAAGGAGACCATCGCGCCGCCGATGCGCGGGTAGTGCACGCGGACCACTCGCGGGTCGGCGGCCAGTCGGCGGGCGAGTTCGGCGGCGTTGGCGGAGGCGGCCCGGACCCGTACCGGGAGGGTGGACAGTCCGCGCAGCAGCAGGTAGCCGGCCAGCGGGTGCAGCACACCGCCCGTGGCGAACCGCACCTGGCGCAGCCTGCCCGCGAACTCCTCGTCGCAGGCGATCACGCCCGCCAGCACGTCCCCGTGTCCGCCGAGGTACTTGGTGGCGCTGTGCAGCACCAGCCGCGCACCCTGCTCGGCGGGGCGCTGGAGGACCGGTGTGGCGAAGGTGTTGTCCACGAGCAGCGGCACCGAACCGCAGGCGTGTGCGACGGCCCGCAGGTCGACCTCGGCGAGCGTGGGGTTGGCCGGGGACTCCACCAGGACCAGCCCGGTGTCCGGGCGCAGCGCGTCGGCGATTCCGGCCGGGTCGGTCCAGGTCACCTCCGAGCCCAGCAGCCCGGCGCTCAGCAGATGGTCGCTGCATCCGTAGAGGGGACGTACGGCCACCACGTGCCGCAGCCCCATCGAGGCGCGTACGAGCAGGACGGCGCTCAGCGCGGCCATGCCGCTGGCGAACGCGACCGCCGCCTCGGTGCCCTCCAGGCGGGCCAGCGCGGTCTCGAAGCGGGCGACGGTCGGATTGCCCAGCCGTCCGTAGACGGGCGGGCCGTCCGGCTCCGAGCCCGTGGCGGCGAACGCGTCGATCCGGGCCGCCTCACCACGGCTGTCGTACGACGGGTAGGTGGTGGACAGGTCGATCGGCGGGGCGTGCAGCCCCTGCCGGGCGAGGTCGTCGCGCCCCGCGTGCACGGCCTCGGTGGCGAGTGCCCTCGGGGCGGTGCGTATGTCGTCGCGGGCGCCCCGGCTCACTGTGCTCATGTCCATGTCCATGTGCGCGTCCATGTGCGTGTCCATGGAGGGAAGGGTGAACAGCGACCGGTTCTGTGCGGGAGAACGTCGTGTTACGTTCGGCCGATGGCCGAATCTGTCGTACTGGACCCGGTGGATCTCCACCTTCTGCGGCTGTTGCAGAACGACGCCCGGGCGACGTACCGGGATCTCGCCACGCAGGTCGGCGTGGCGCCGTCGACGTGTCTGGACCGGGTGACCCGGCTGCGCCGCTCGGGCGTGATCCTCGGACACCGGCTGGAGCTCGATCCGGCCAAGCTGGGGCGAGGCCTGGAGGCTCTGCTGTCGGTGCAGGTCAGGCCGCACCGGCGGGAGCTGGTGGGGCCGTTCGTGGAGCGGATCCGCGCCCTGCCGGAGTCGCGGACCGTGTTCCATCTGACCGGCCCGGACGACTACCTCGTCCATGTCGCGGTCGCCGACATGGCCGACCTGCAGCGGCTCGTGCTGGACGAGTTCACCTCGCGGCGGGAGGTGGCACGCGTGGAGACCCGGCTGATCTTCCAGCAGTGGGAGTGCGGACCCCTGCTGCCGCCTTCGCCCTCGGCTCAATCCGGGTGACGTGCGCTTCCCGCCGTACGAGGATGGCCGCATGTCTGAGATCAAGAGCCCGCTGCCCCGTGAGGTCGCCGACGCCTACGTCGACGAGCTCGTCGCCCTCGACCCGATCACCGGCACGTTCCTCGGCGTGCAGGAGAGTTCGAGCAGGCTGCCCGACACCTCGCCCGCGGGCCAGGAGGCCTCCGCGGAGCTGGCGCGCCGGACACTGGCCCGGCTGGACGAGGCCGAGCGGCTGCCCGGCGCGGACAGTGAGATCGAACGCCGCTGCGGGCGGCTGCTGCGCGAGCGGCTCAACGCCGAACTCGCCGTGCACGACGCCGAGGAGGGCCTGCGGTCCGTCAGCAACCTGAGCTCCATCGCCCATGCGGTGCGGCAGGTGTTCACGGTGACACCGGCGCAGACGGAGGAGGACTGGACGGCGATCGCGGAGCGGCTGCGCGCGGTCCCGGCCGCGCTGGAGGGGTACCGGGAGTCCCTGGCGCTCGGCCTGGAGCGGAAGCTGTACGGCGGGCCCCGCGCCACGGAGACGTTCGTGGAGCAGCTCGGCGAGTGGGCCGACGCGGACGGCGCGGGCCACGGCTGGTTCGAGCAGTTCGCGGCCGCGGGCCCGGAGTCCCTGCGGTCCGAGCTGGACACCGCCGCCCGTTCGGCGACCGAGGCCGTCCTGCGGCTGCGCGACTGGATGCGGGACGTGTACGCACCTGCGATCGAGGGCGCCCCGGACGTGGTGGGCCGGGAGCGGTACGCGCGCTGGGTGCGCTACTTCAACGGCACGGACCTCGACCTGGACGAGGCCTACGCCTACGGCTGGTCCGAGTACCACCGCCTCCTCGGCGAGATGAGGACCGAGGCCGAGAAGATCCTGCCGGGCGCGGCCACGCCGTGGGTGGCGCTGGCGCACCTGGACGAGAACGGCACGCACATCGAGGGCGTCGACGAGGTCCGCGACTGGCTTCAGTCCCTGATGGACGAGGCGATGGGCGCGCTCGACGGCACGCACTTCGACCTGGCCGAGCGGGTGCGCCGGGTGGAGTCGCGCATCGCCCCTCCGGGCAGCGCCGCGGCCCCGTACTACACGCCGCCGTCGGACGACTTCTCGCGGCCGGGCTGCACCTGGCTGCCGACCATGGGCGAGACGCGCTTCCCCCTCTACGACCTGGTGTCGACCTGGTACCACGAGGGCGTCCCCGGTCACCACCTCCAGCTTGCCCAGTGGAAGCACGTGGCGCAGGACCTCTCCCGCTACCAGGCGAGCGTCGGCATGGTGAGCGCCAACGCCGAGGGCTGGGCGCTGTACGCGGAGCGGCTGATGGACGAACTGGGCTTCCTGACGGACCCGGAGCGCCGGCTGGGCTACCTGGACGCGCAGATGATGCGGGCCGTGCGCGTCATCATCGACATCGGCATGCACCTGGAGCTGACCATCCCGGAGAACTCCCCCTTCCACCCCGGGGAGCGCTGGACGCCCGCGCTGGCGCAGGAGTTCTTCGGCTCGCACAGCAGCCGTCCCGCGGACTTCGTGGAGAGCGAGCTGACGCGCTATCTGTCCATGCCCGGCCAGGCCATCGGCTACAAGCTCGGCGAGCGGGCCTGGCTGCTGGGCCGCGAGAACGCCCGCGCCCGGCACGGCGACGCCTTCGACCCGAAGGCGTGGCACATGGCGGCCCTCTCGCAGGGCTCGCTGGGCCTGGACGACCTGGTGGACGAACTGTCGCAGCTCTAGGCGCCGCTAGCGGCGGAAGCCGCCCTCGGAGTCGATGACCTGCCCGGTGACCCATTCCGCCTCGTCCGTGGCCAACCACGCGATGAGGCGGGCCGGGTCGTCGGGCATGCCCCACCGTCCGGCGGGGAAGCGCGCTTCGACCGCCTCGTACGCCTCACCGGTCAGGTAATCGGTGTCGACGGGACCGGGATTGACGGTGTTCACCGTGATCGCGTGCTCGGCGAGTGTCGTCGCCAGAGAGCGGGTGATCGAGGCGAGGGCGCCCTTCTGGAGGGCGTAGGCGATCTCGCCCGGCATACCGCTCGCGATGTCCTGGCCTGACGTCATCATCACGACGCGGCCTCCGGGGCCCGATGGCCGCAGCCGGGCGTGTGCCTGGACGAGCAGCAGGACCGAGCGGGTGTCGACCGCCCAGTGCCTGTCGAGCATCGTCGTGTCGATCTCGTCCAGAGAGCCGTCGAATCCGCTCTGCGCGTGGTTGGCGACGAGGATGTCGAGCCGCCCGCCGAGCGCGTCGGCGGCCCTGCCGATCAGTTCGGCGGGCACAGCCGGATCGGCCAGATCACCGGGCCCGGCGACGACCCGCGCCTCGGGATCACCGAGTGCGTCGCGCACGGACGCCACCACGTCCTCGGTCCGGTCGGCGCCCCAGGGCATGTCGGCGTCGTGCGGCACATGGTGATGCAGATAGACACTCGCCCCATAGGCGGCGAGCCGCCGGGCCACGGCATGCCCGATCCCACCCCGCCGACTGGCACCGGTCACCAGGGCCGTACGGCCACGCAGGGGCAGGGGGTCACGGCGCAGTTCTTCGGGACTGGGGTGAGGAAGTCGCGGCATACGGATCATCGTGGCCGGGCCATGCAAACGACGCACGCGAATATCGGCCCTCTTGGGGGCGCGGGGAACTGCGCGACCAACCACAGACGGCCCGCACACTCCGAACGGCCTACATCTCCACGGTCATCTGGGCGCGAGAAGCCGCAACTGAACCAATCCCACCCACGTCTCAGGCCCCGGCTGCACCCGAGCCGCCCGAACCGCATACCGCCCCGGCTCCAGAACCACCCGCACACGGTCGCTTCCCGCCGACACGCCTCCAGGCCATGCCGCGTCAAACAGCAGCACCGGCCCCGGCACCTGCCAGCTGACCTCCGGTTCCCACTGCGCCGTCGCGACAGCACCCGGCACACTCGCCAGCAGCTCGTCCTCGGAATGACCCGCACTCCACCGCACGAACACGCCCTGGTCGGGCAGATAGGCCGTCGAGGCGGGCTCGTCGCCCAGCACCAGCGCCGTGCAGTCGCCGACCGGCAGCAGCCCCACGTGCCCGTCCACCTCACACGCCCGGTCGTAGTCGGACGCCGTTTCCTCACCGTCCGCGCCCGCCCAGAACGGCAGAACCGTCTCGGGCACCGCTATCAGCGGTCCGCCGCCCGACTCCACCCACTCCACCGTGCCCGGCTCCGCGTATCGCACCATGGGGCAAGAACCTACAACGCTGACTCGCCGCACCGTGCCGCGGGTTAGGGCCTTCTCACAAACCCCCCTGAATGCCCCGCTGCCGCAGCACCGACCCGGACCGGCCCTTCACGACCTCCAACTGGGCGTGGATCCGCCGTCGCAGGTCGGCCACATGGCTGACGATGCCGACACTGCGGTCACGTTCGCGCAGGGAGTCGAGGACGTCGAGGACCTCGTCGAGGGTCTGGTCGTCGAGGCTGCCGAAGCCCTCGTCGATGAAGAGGGTGTCCAGCCGCACGCCGCCCGCCTCGTCCGTGACGACGTCCGCGAGGCCGAGGGCGAGGGCGAGCGAGGCGAAGAACGTCTCGCCGCCCGACAGCGTCGCCGTGTCCCGCTCGCGGCCGGTCCACGCGTCGACGACATGCAGTCCGAGTCCGCTGCGCCCGCGCCCGGTGCGGTCGTCGGAGTGGACGAGGGTGTAGCGGCCGGACGACATGCGCCGCAGCCGTACGGTCGCGGCGGCGGCGACCTGTTCCAGCCGGGCCGCGAGGACGTACGACTCCAGGCGCATCCGGCGTTCGTTGTCGGCCGAGGTGCCGGCGGCGAGGCCGGCCATGCGGGCGACCCGGTCGTACTCCTCGCGCAGCGGCGCGAGTCGGTGCACGGAGGCGGTCGCCCGGGCGGACAGCCGGTCGAGTTCGGCGCAGCGCCGGGCGGCGGCGTCATGGGCGGAGGCGGCGTCGCGGGTCCGCCGGTCGGCGGCGGAAGCGGCCCGCTCCGCGCTCTCCGGGTCGGCGGGCCGCTGCCGGGCGGCGGCCGCGGTGTCGGCCTCGGCGAGGACGGCCCGTGCGGCGGCCTCCTCGTTCTGCCAGGCGTCCAGCCGCCGTTGCAGCTCGCGGTGGACGGCGTCGTCGAGGAGGGCGTCGGCCGCGGCCTGCGGGGTCTCGAAGCCGGCGCGGAAGGCGGCGTCGGCGAGCCGGGCGTCGGCGTCCTTGAGCCGCTGGGCGGTGTCCTCTGCGGCGCGGGCGGTGTCGGCGGCGTCCGTGAGCAGCGCGGTCCGCCGCTCCAGTTGCGCGGCCCGGGCGGCGACGCTGTCCAGGGTCCCCCTCGCCCGGTCCAGTTCCTCCTCCAGGCCGGCCCGTTCCCGGTCCAGCCGCTCCCGGTGTCCGACCCGGGCGGCGGTCCGCACGGCGGCCTCCTGCCGGGCGGCGACGCGCCGTTCTTGCTCATGCCCGGCCTGCCGCAGGTGTTCCCGCGCGGAGTGCAGTTCGGCGGCGCCACGGCGGGCCTGCTCGTACTGCTCCTCCAACTCCTCGGCCTCTTCGGCGAGTTGCTCGGTGGGTGTGTCACCGGCCTCGGCGGTGGCCGCCGCCAGCGCCTCCCGTACGTCGCCCAGCCGCCGTTCGTCCGCCGTGCGCTGCTCGTCGGCGCGCTGGTAGGCGGCCAGGGCGTGTTCCTCGGCCTCGCGGTCGACGTGCCCGGCGACCTTGCGGGCGGGGGCGGGATGTTCGGTGGCACCGCAGACGGCGCAGGGCTCGCCGTCGGTGAGATGCGCGGCCAGTTCGGCGGCGATGCCGGTCAGGCGCTGTTCCTTGAGGTCGAGCCAGTGCTGCTTGGCCCGCAGTGCCTGCTCTTGCACGTCGCGGACCCGGTCGGCGGCCTGGTCGGTGTCCTTGGCGAGCTGGTCGCGCAGCCGGGCGGCCTTCAGACGCGCCCGCGCGGGCTCACGCCGTACGGCGAGCTGTTCGGCGAGGGAGGCGGCCTGCTGCGCGGAGTCCACCCGGGTCTGGAGACCGGCGCGGGTCTCCTCCCAGCCCTCGAGCCAGTCCTCCGCCTCCCGCAGGACGTCCGCGTCGGCGCGCTCCTGGCGGTCCAGGCCGGTGCGTTCGTCGAGGAGTTCGACCAGCCGGCGCTCGGCGCGGCGGGCCGAGTCCAGCCCGCCCAGTTCCTCGGCGGCCCGGCGTGCGGCCGTCGCGAGTCCGGCCGCGCCCGCGTCGGCGAAGCTCTCGGGCAGCAGGGCTCGCGCGCGTGCCTCGGCGACGGCGGCCCGCCGGTGTTCGGCGTCGGCGGACTCCCGCAGGTCCAGGGCGGGCGCGACCTTCTCGGCCTTGCGGGACCGCTCCATGCGCGCCTGCGCCTCCCGGTAGGCCTCGGCGCCCTCCTCCAGGCGCGCCGCCCGTTCCCGCGCCTCGGCGAACCGCCGCTGGAGCCGGGCGAGTTCGCGTACGTCGTCGAGGGTGCGGCCGGCGGAGGCCTGGGCGGACTCGGCGGCGGTGAGCGTGCAGTCGGCGACGGTGAGCTGTTCCCGGGCGGTGCTGCGGGCGACGGCTGCGGCGCCCAGCACGGCCTCGGCCAGCCCGGGTTCGCCAGGATCCAGGTCCGGCAGCTCCATGGCGTCGCCCGCGGCCTGCTGCATACGGTGGGCGTCGGCCAGCAGTTCGGCGTCGCCGTCCCGCACCCGGGCCTCGGTGGCACGGCGCCGCTCGGCCAGGCGCTTCTCGACGTCGGCGAAGCGACGGGTGTCGAACAGGCGGCCGAGCAGCTTGCCCCGGGCCTCGGCGTCGGCGCGCAGGAACCGGGCGAAGTCGCCCTGCGGCAACAGCACGACCTGGCAGAACTGCTCCCGGCTCATGCCGAGCAGCTGGGTGACCTCCTCGCCGATCTCCTGGTGGGAGCGGCTGAGGTCCTTCCAGGCCTCGGCCGTGGCGTCGTACTCGCGGAGCCAGGTCTGGGCCTTGTCGAGTGTCGTGCCGGTCCCGCGTTTCTTCGGGCGCTCCCAGGGGGGCTGGCGGGTGACCTCCAACCGGCGTCCGGCGACGGTGAGTTCGAGGGCGACCTCGGTACGGGTCGCGGGTGCGGCGTGGTCGCTGCGCAGGGTCGCGCCCTGTCCGCCGCCCTGCCGGGCGCCCGGCACCGAGCCGTACAGGGCGTAGCACACGGCGTCGAGGACGGACGTCTTGCCGGCGCCGGTCGGTCCATGCAGCAGGAACAGCCCGGCCGTCGACAGCTCGTCGAAGTCGACGGTCTGGGTGCCTCCGAAGGGGCCGAAGGCGGTGACCGTCAGCCGGTGCAGCCTCACCGCGCCACCTCCCGGACGGTCTCGTCGGCCCGTACCGCGTCGAACGCGTCCCGCAGCACGCCCTGTTCGTGCCCGTCGGGTCCGGCGCCGCGCACATGGGCGACGAAGTCCTCCGCGATCTGCTGGTCGCTGCGGCCGGCGAGGCGCCGGGCGTACGACACGTCGGGGTCGTCCGCGGTGCGGTCGGGGTCGAAGACGAGGCTGAGCGTGTGCGGGAAGCGCTCGGTGAGCCGGGCCATCGGGTCGGCCGGGCGGACCGGGTCGGTGAGCGTCGCCTCGACCCACGACTCCTCGTGCGGTGCCTGCCCCGGGTCGGCGAGCAGGTCGTCCAGCGTGCCCCGGATCCGGGCCAGGGGGCGTGGCACGGGGCAGTCGACGCGCTCGGCGCCGACCGACCCGTCGGCGTCCAGGTCGACGAGCCACATGCTCTTGCGGTGCCCGGCCTCGGAGAAGGAGTAGGGCAGCGGGGAACCGGAGTAGCGGACGCGCTCGGTGAGGGTCTGGCAGCCGTGCAGATGCCCGAGCGCCACGTAGTCGACGCCGTCGAAGACACCGGCGGGTACGGCGGCGACACCGCCGACGGTGATGTCCCGTTCGCTGTCGCTGGGCTCGCCGCCGGTGACGAAGGCGTGCGCGAGGACGACGGAGCGGGTGCCGGGCGCTCGGGTGGCGAGGTCGGCGCGGACCCGGTCCATGGCGGCGGCGAGCACGGCCTCGTGCCCGGCCTTCTCCACGCCGAACTCGTCCTTCACCAGGGCAGGTTCGAGATACGGCAGCCCGTAGAAGGCGACCTCCCCGTGGGCGTCGGCCAGCACCACCGGGGCACCGGCAGCCGACGGCTCGGTCCGCAGATGGATACCGGCCCGCCCGATCAGGCCCGCGCCGACGCCCAGACGGCGGGCCGAGTCGTGGTTCCCGGAGATCATCACGGTCGGCACGCCGAGGTCGGCGAGCCGGTGCAGGGCGTCGTCGAACAGCTCGACCGCGGCGAGCGGCGGAACCGCCCGGTCGTAGACGTCCCCCGACACGACCACCGCGTCCACGGACCGCTCCCGCACGGTCGCGACGAGCCGGCCGATGAAGTCGGCCTGAGCCCCGAGCATGTTCACCCGGTGGAACGACCGGCCGAGGTGCCAGTCGGACGTGTGCAGCAGTCTCAAGACACCGCTCCGACCCGCATGTCTCCCCCTGCCGCCACTCCGCCACCAGCGCGAACCGGCACGGCTCGCTGTCAGACCCACCACGCTAACGCGTGCGGGCACCTGATCCACCACGAACCTCGGCCTGTCACTGCCTTCGGCGGCGATTCAGCGGACATATCCGCATCTGTGCCGTAGCGCTGTCATTCCGGTGCGATGTCGTACTCGCGCATCCACCTGTCGAGGTACAGGGCGGTCTCCAGCCCGTTGCGGTGCAACTGTGTGTGGAAATGACCCTGAGGGAGGTCGAGCATGCGGCCGAGTTCGCCGGCGTCGACGATGTCGAAGGCGGGAGAGGAGCGGTCGGCGAGCAGCGCCTGGGTCCGGGCCCGCAGGTCCTTCTCGTAGAGCTGGTCGGCGGTGGTCGGGTAGGGGCTCTTCCGCCGTTCCAGCACGGACCTGGGCACGATGTCGCGGGTGGCCCGCTTGAGGAGGCCCTTGGGGTCGCCGTCGGGAGTCTTGAGGTCCCAGGGCGTGTTGTGCACGTACTCGACGAGCCGGTGGTCGCAGAAGGGCACGCGGACCTCCAGACCGGCGGACATGCTGAGCCGGTCCTTGCGGTCGAGCAGCGCGGGCAGCCAGCGGGTGAGGTGCAGGTGGCTGATCTCACGCATGCGGCGTTCCGACGGGGAGTCGCCGGGCAGGTGCTCGACCTCCCCGAGGGCTTCCTGGTAGCGGTCGGCGCGGTACTGCTCGAAGCGGGTGGCCGCCCGGAAGGCCGGGGAGAGCAGCCCGGATGTGATGAGCTGCATACGACTGAGCCAGGGGAACGCCGCCGCCTCGATGACGGCCGGGTCGTGGAACCAGGCGTAGCCGCCGAAGACCTCGTCGGCCGACTCACCGGACAGGGCGACGGTGGAGTGCTCGCGTATCCCCCGGAACAGCAGGTGCAGCGAGGTGTCCACATCGCCGAAGGTGTACGGCAGGTCATGGGCGCGCAGGACCGCGTCGCGGTTGACGTCCCGGGTGAGCTCGTCGGCGGAGAGTTCGATGAGCCGATGGTCGGTGCCGATGTGCCGTGCGGCTTCGAGGGCGTAGGGGGAGTCGCGCTCCGGCCGGAAGTCGCTGGCCTTGAAGTCGGCTTCGCTGCCGGTGAAGTCCACCGCGAAGGAACGCACGGGTGGTTCACCGGCGCGGGCCTGTACCCGGGCGGCCAGCGCGGTGAGCACGGTGGAGTCGAGTCCGCCGGAGAGCAGGGCGCACAGCGGTACGTCGGTGACCATCTGGCGGGACACGGTGTCCTCCAGCAGGGCCCGCACGGTGTCCGCCGCGGTGCCGAGGTCGTCCTCGTGCGGCTGCCGCCCCAGACTCCAGTACCTCTCGGTCCGCAGCCCCTCGCGGTCGTAGACGGCGAAGCAGCCCGGGGGCACTTCCTCGATGTCCCGGTAGGGGGTGACGCCCGGCGACTTCATCAGGCCGAGGAGGTCGGCGAGTCCCTGGCTGTCGAGCCGGGCGCGGAAGCCCGGGTGAGCGAGGACCGCCTTCGGTTCGGAGCCGAACAGCACACCGCCCCCGAGCCGTGCGACGTAGAGGGGCTTGATGCCGAGACGGTCGCGCACCAGGAGCAGGCGCCGGTCTCGCTCGTCCCACAGCGCGAAGGCGAACATGCCGTTGAGGCGCCTGACGAAGTCCTGGCCCCACTGGAGGTAGGCGCGCAGGACGACTTCGGTGTCCGAGCGGGTGCGGAAGGTGTGGCCGAACCCACGGAGCTCCTCGCGGAGTTCGCGGAAGTTGTACACCTCGCCGCTGTAACTGAGCACCACGGCCGGCCTGTCCCCTTCGGGCCGGTCCGGATCGGCGGGCGCCGCCATGGGCTGCCTGCCGCCGTCCGGGTCGATGATCGCCAGCCGGCGATGTCCGAGGACCGCGTGCGCGCCGACGTGGACTCCGGCGGCGTCCGGCCCTCGGCAGGCCATGGTCCGCACCATCCGCTCGACGCCGTCCACCTCCCGTGTGAGGTCGAGTCCTGCGTCGGCCCAGCCTGCGATTCCGCACATGAGAAAGCTCCAACCGGATTCGGATGAGGGTTGCGGGCTGCCGGGTAAAACGGCGTGCGGTATGCGCTCCAACAGGGCGCGAAACCCGCTGTTCGGGTTCGATTAACCGCGGCTTCAAAACGATGCCGGTTTCACATCGGCGCTCGTCGAGACTAGGCCGGAAAACCAACTCGGGCAACGTACCGAGTAGTAGGCCCTTTGCCGCGTCAGCGGGGCCGTCGATTTTCGGTCGGGGATGGCGAGTTGAGCCTCCCTGAGGCGGTTGCACGGCTCACCTTTAGTGCTATACGTTCGCTGTGGGTCGGGCTCCTGGCCCCTGCGCCACGCCCTGAGCTGTGGCTTCCCGACCCTCGCAGGGCGGCCCGTCGAGACCGACGTCACGGGCGCGTACAGCCCTTCCTCCTTCCTGGCTGTGCGCAGGCGACAAGCGATAAATTGAGCGAGGTTCGTGTGATCCTGCACACCGACAAACGCCAGACAATACTTCGTGAGGCACAGGCCGAGATTAGGGAGAATCAAGGCCGCATCCCGGCCGAGTACTTCTACGCAGAAAAGCTCTCCGCAGCTTGGCGACGCGCGCGCGGAACAAGGGCTTACGGCGCAGGTGAGGGCAGCGGCGATATCGGGGAGTTCTCCCCCGACCGTTTCCGGGACCTGCCCGTGACGCCGCGTGAGTCACTCAAGGCGCGGCCCCTGGACTTCGCGGCCGTATCGCCGACCGAGGCCTCGAAGTACTACGAGACCACCGGCACCACGGGCCAGCCCACGCCCACCCCGCGCCGGGCCGAGGACACCATCTGGAACACCGTCTCGGTGGCCGAGGCGTGGCGCCCGCTGCTCGGCTCCGACGAGCGCGTGGTGATCCTGCTGCCGTCCGACATCGTGCCGGTGGCGGATCTGGTCGCCGGGGTCTGCGAGTACCTCGACCACGCGCACATCCGGGCCTATCCGTTCGCCACGGGCATCTCCGGCTGGGACCGGCTGGAGTCGATGTGGCGGACCTACCGCCCCACCACGGTGTTCGTCGCCCCGGGCGTGGCCCTCCAGTTCACCCGGCTGCTGGCGCAGCGCGGGCAACTGGACGAGCTCAACTCCTCGGTCGAGCGGCTGATGCTGCTCGGAGAGGTCAACACCGCGCCCTTCCGCGCCCGGCTGGGCCGGTGGTGGAACGCCGATGTCTACGACGCCAGTTACGGCAGCACGGAGACCGGCACGCTGGCCGCGGCCTGTGCGCACGGCCGCCAGCACCTGCTGCCTGCCGCCACCTACTTCGAGCTGGCCACGCCCGAGGGCGTCGTACCGCTGCACGACCGGGGCGGGCACGAGCGGGGACGGCTCGTCGTCACCCCGCTCAACGCACACGCCAGGCCGCTGCTGCGGCTCGACACCGGCGACGAGGTGTCCGTCGAGGCGGACTGCCCGTGCGGCAGCGCGGCGCCCGGGATCACGGTCCACGGCCGCTCGAGCGACGGCCTGCGCGTGCGCGGCACTCCGCTGTCGGTACGTGCCGTCGAGGAGGTCGTCTACGGCGTCACCGACGCCACGGGCTACCTGCTGGAGGTGGACAGCGAGGGCACCTACGCACGGCTGCTCCTGGAGCGCGGCATCGGCTCCGGGCGGGACGGCGAGCCCGAGGAGTGCCGGCGCGTCCAGGCCAGGTCCGAGGAGCTGCTGGGGCTGCGCTGGGACGGGGTGGTGTTCGTCAACTCCCTGCCCGCCAACACCAAGAGCGGCGCCTCGCAGAAGAGCTGGAAGCGGTCCAACATCCGGGAAGTGGAGGTCGCGCGATGACCGCCACCGTGACGACGACCGCCCCCCGCGCGCCGCAGGGCCGGGGTGTGTCCGGCGGCGAACCCGACCTGTGGTGCACCTATGCCGCCGTGCGGACGCTGGGCTGGCTGGACCGCACGGACACGGTCACCGACCCGGACGGCACGGCCGCCTACCTGACCGGCCGGCGCAACGCCGACGGCGGTTACGCCTGGAGCCGGGGCATGCTCTCCGACGCCTGGGCCACCTTCTACTGCACCCAGGCGCTGCGCGACATGGGCCGCCCGGTGCCCGGCACCGAGGCCACCGCCCGCTGGCTGGAACGCACCTGGTCCGGCGACGCCTACGCCATGCTCCCGGGGCAGGCCCCGGACGTGTGGGCCACCCACTTCTCCGCCCGCACGGCCGTCGAGCTGTGCGGCGGCCCGGTGCCCGACCGCACCCGGCTGCTGGACTGGCTGAGCCGGCTCCAGTGCGACGGGGGCGGACTGAGCTGGTCCCCCGAGGACGCCCGGCGCGGCAAGGCCGACGTACGGGCCTGCTACTACGGGGTGATGGCCTGGCGGGCCGCCACGGACAACGGCGCCTCGGGAGCACCGCCGTGGGACGTGGAGGCGCTGGCCGCCTGGCTGCGCGCCCGCCAGGGCGACGAGGGCGGCTTCCGGTTCGCGCCCGCCGCCGAGGTGCCGTGCCTGTGGGCCACGTACCGGGCCGTGGGCGCGCTCGCGGCACTCGGCCGGGCGCCTCGTGATCCCGACGGCTGCCGGGAGTGGGTCATGCGCCGGCGCGGCCCTTCCGGCGCCTTCGTCCGCTGGGACGGGTACGACGTCGAGGACGTGTGGGCCTCCTTCTGTGCCGTGGGCACGCTCAAGGCCCTCGGCGCGCCGCTCGCCCCCGTCACCGACGCCGTCACCGCCCGCATCGCCGAACTGGGCGTCGCCGGGGGCGGCTACACCTACCGGGAACCCCGGGCCTCGGCGGACGCCCTGACCACGGCCGCCGCCGTGCTCTCGGCCGAGTCCCCGAGCCCGGACGAGGTGCGCTGGCTGGAGGGCTGCCAACTGCCCAACGAGGGCGGCGTGATGTACATGCCGGGCCGGGGCAGTGAGGTGCGCTGCACCCTGTGGGCCCTCGCGGCCGGAGCCTTCGCCGAGGACCGGGCGGCCCGGCACCGGATCGCCGACTGGCTGGCCGGACTCCAGAACGCCGACGGCGGGTTCGGCTACTGGGAGGGGCGCGGATCCGACCTGGTGTCCACGGCCGCCGCGGTGGAGACGGCGGCCCTGCTCGGCGGACCGGACGGGCTCGGCCTCGACCTCGCCGGCGTCCTCGACTTCGTCGACTCCTGCCGCACCGCCGAGGGGGAGCCGTTCGCGCACGGCAACGTGCCGGGCGCCGGCCCGGGCCTGCGCCCGGCCCTCCAGGCCC
>NZ_JBHUQX010000006.1:0-53458 GCF_042674225.1 Streptomyces sp. NPDC056948 | reverse complement strand
GTTCTGCCTCCAGCTCACCGCCGGGACTCAACTCGCGGTGTCCCGCGCGGTCGTGGAGCTGTGGAAGCTGCTCGACGGCCGAAAGGACGACCGTACCCAGATGGCGCCACTGGAGATCGCGGGCATTCATACCGGCTTCCAGCGTGACGACCACCGTAGCTGGATCGGCTTCCACGACGGCGTGTCCAACCTGGACAGCAGTGCCCGGGAAGGCGTCATCTCCATCAGCGACGGCGAGTCCGGCTCCGACACCTGGACCGTGGGCGGCAGCTACCTCGTCTTCCTCAGCCTCGCCGTCGATCTCGGCCCCTGGCATCGACTGCTCCGCTCCGAGCAGGAGTTGCTGGTCGGCCGGGACAAGCTCACGGGCGCCCCGCTCACCGGCACGGACTCCGAGGGCCTGCCCGTACCGGCGGCCGGATGTCCGGTGGCCGGGACCACCGAGGTCACCCAGCGCGGCAACGAGGACTTCATCGAACCGGGCCCCACCGACGACCCTGTCCTGCTCGCCACCCACGTCCGCCGGGCCAACCTGAGCGCCGGCGACGCCCCCGACCTGGCCGGCTCGCTGCGGATGTTCCGCCAGGGCTACGAGTTCTTCCAGCCCATCGCCGCCGCGCCCGGCTTCAGCATTGGCCTGAACTTCATCAGCTTCCAGGACCACCCCGACCGGGTGCTGCGCGCCCTCACCCAGCGCGGCTGGCTGGGCGGCGTCAACTTCGGCGGGCAGCCCGGCCAGGACGGTCCGGCAGGCCGGCTGCTGACCGTACGGGCCGGTGGCACCTATCTCGTCCCGCCGGTGCGCGACACCGCTCCCTATCCGGGAGCCGAGGTCTTCGGGTGAACTCACCCCCTCTCCTCGATGGAAACGGAGACACACGGTGATCGAGAAGATGTGGCTCAACCCGCCGCTGGCCTTCGCCCGGCTGGGCCCGTCCCCCGAGCCCTGCGAGAACTACCGCTACGGCCCCAACGACCTGACACCCCGGGGCACCGGCAAGACCGTGGCCGTGCCCGCGCCCTCACTCGTCCTCGCCGCGGACGGCACCCTCGAGGAACGCCCGCCCCAAGGCGACCAGGTCCGGTTCAAGGACGAGCGCGGATTCCGGCCCATCTGCCCGTTCTTCGAGGTGCACGGCTCCTGGGCCATCGACGGGGAGCGCACCGAAGGCCCGATCACCACCGACGTACTGGGCGCCTTCGGTCTCACCACGGCTGACGTGCGGTGGAAGGTGGAGGTCGCCAACCTCAAGGCGCACCAGTGCACCCGTGCCGACGACGACCGCATCGACGCCACCGTCGAAATCGCCGGGAACCAGCACCAGAAGACGCCCCTGGAAGGGGGCTCCCCCCGGACGGCGGCCCGGCCCCTGGTGCCCCCGGGACGGCACATCCCGCTCGGCTCGGTGCAGATTCCGCGCCCGGACGCCGAGTTCCCCGAACTGCGGCTGCGGTTCACCCCCGCCGCCGGACTGGTGTACGGCCCCACGAACCTGCTTCAGCGCACTACCCGGTATCCGCTCCCCACCGAGCAGCTGTTCCTCTCCACGAACTCCCGCTGGTGCGAGTTCAGGGAGGACAACGACAACGGCGACCCGCGGACCGCCCCCTCCGGCCTGTACGCCGGGGCGTCCGACGAGGACGGCGGGACCAGCTTCGGGCTCGTGGACGACGTGTGCGACGGCCTGGTCACCGTCACCGTCGGCGAGCTCACCGCGCGGGCCCGCGTCGTCGTCACTCCGCCCGACTTCGCCCCCGACCGCCGGCCCTTCACGTCCCTGGCCGACGGCCTGACCGACCGGGTCAAGCGCGCAGAGGTCCGCGATCCTGCGTACATCTCCCAGAACCCGCAGCTCACCGCGCTGGAGGTGCGCGACCTGTTCGAACGGGCCCTGGAGGCCATGGACGCCGTCAACGTGGACGCCCAGAACCAGCGCGCGACCGGCGAGAACATCGGCAACGCCCAGAGCGAGGGCAGCCCGATCGTCGAGGCGCGCGCCCGCACGTTCCCCACACCGGTGCCGCTGGCGGGGATCACCCTCGCGCTCACCGAGCGCGGCCGGCGCAAGCACCGCCGCTTCCCGGCCCTGGAGGTCCTGGAGGACCTCATCCGCGAACAGCCCGACTTCATCCAGCAGTTCGTCAGACCACCGGCCACCGAGGACCCCTGGTACGACCGCCGGATGCCCGTGGCCGTCCGTGGCTCCGACGCCTTCCCCATGCACGTGACGCGCCGCCAGTACGACCTGCTCGTGGCATGGGCCCGCTCCGTGCGCGCCAACGTGCAGGAGGGATCGTGAGCGTCCTGCTGCAGATCGGCCGCCGCCCCCCGGAGCGGGAGCCAGAGCCCCGGAGCGCTCCGCCCGGACTCCCCGCCGAGACCAGGGTCTTCCGCAGCGCCCACGGTGCCCACCTGTTCGTGGCCGACGGAAGCCGCATCTACGACCTGCCCGAGGCCACCGCCGCCCGGCTGGAGGCCTGGACGTCGGCCGCGGGCGCGGCGGCCCACGATCCGGCGGCGGACGCGGCCCTCGCCGCCGAACTGGAACTGCCTCTCTGGGGCATGGCAGGCGTCCCCGCCGCCCGCATCGACGGCACCCCTGCCGCCGTACCCCCGCTCGCCTCCCTCTCGCTCAACGTGATGCAGGCCTGCAACCTCAGCTGCGGCCACTGCTACGCGGACGAGGGACGGTTCGGCGGCTCCGCCCGCGCCATGCCCCGCGCGACCGCCTTCGCCGCCGTGGACCGGCTCCTCGCCGAAGCCGCACCCGGAGCCGGAGTCGTCGTCGGCTTCATGGGTGGTGAACCACTCCTCGCCCGGGAGTTGGTCCACGACGTGGTCGACCACGCCACCCGGGCCGGCGCCGCCACCGGGCACGCGGTCCGCTTCGCCCTCACCACCAATCTCACCACCGTCCGCCCGGAGGACGCCGAACTGTTCGCCGCGCACTCGTTCACCGTGGCCGTCAGCCTCGACGGCGACCGCGCCGGGCACGACGCGCTGCGCACGGCCCCGGGCGGGGGCAGCGCGTACGACCGGCTGCGCGCCGGGCTGGACGTACTGGACAGGCACGGGCGACCACGCCACCTGTCGGCCCGGGTCAGTGTCACCCCGTACACCGGACGGCTGAAGGACGTCCTGGAGCACGGGATCGGCCTCGGCTTCGACGAGGTCGGCTTCGCGGCCGTGGTCAGTGCCCCCGATCCGGCCTTCGAGATCGGCACGAGCGCCTTCGCCGGGTTCTTGGAGCAGATGACCGAATGCGGCGAGGCGGCGCTGGCCGAACTCGCCGCGGGCCGCCCGTACCCCTTCGGCAACTTCCAGACCGCGATGTACGAACTCCACACCGGCGGTCACCGCCCCTACCCCTGCGGGGCGGGCGCCGGCTACCTCAGCGCCTCCGCCGAGGGTGGTCTGTACGCCTGCCACCGGCTCGTGGACGACCCGGCGTTCCGGATGGGCTCCATCGCCGACGGACCCGACCGGGCGGCGCGGGCCGATCACCTCGCGGCCCGGCATGTGGACCGGGCGGAACCCTGCCGGTCCTGCTGGGCCCGCTATCTGTGCGGCGGCGGCTGCTATCACGAGGTCGCCCGGCGCGGCCGTCCGGGCTGCGACTACATCCGCGGCTGGCTGTCCTTCTGCCTGCGCGCGTACGTCGAACTCACCGAGCGCGCACCGGAGTTCTTCCACCGGACCACTCCGTCCGACCTGCCCGGCGATCCTGCCGGACTGGCCCGCTGACCGTGCCTGTGCCCTCACCCGGAAGGAGCCGACCGTGAACAACCCCGTCCCCGGCAGCGTGGACCTCCCCGTGCCCGAGGGGAAGATCTTCCCCCGCAACCTCACCGCACGGGCCGACTACGCGGTCCCGGGAAACCCTTCCGGCTCCCGCCCGGAAAGCGGCGTGGACAACTGCTTCCCCGGTCTCGAATTCGACCAGCGCAACCTGGAGAAGGCCTTCTTCCCGGGCCTTCTCTTCGACTTCCACCACGGTGGTGGCTCGCGGCTGATCGGCGTCACCGAGGGTGCCCCGTCCGTACTGGACCTCACCGCCGCCGACCTGGGCGCGGGCGTCGAGACGGATCCGTGGCGGCTCCACCTGTGGGCGGTGTGCGGGCGGACCACCGTGGACCAGACGGAGTCGCAGGCCCCCGTGTTCAACGCCACCTCGGGCAGCGGCCTCGCCCTCTGGCGCCGCGTCCACGACCTGCTGCCGGGCCGGATCGCGATCCTGCTCGGACCCACCCCGGGCATCCAGTCCCCGGGCGCGAACATCGTGCCCGGCGGCCTCAACGCCTGGCGCATGAACAACGACACCACGGTGCAGCGCGACGACGACGGGAGGGTCGAGGCGGCCGTCCTGATCGCCGACCGCGCCGACTACCTGGACGCCGACGGAGTCATCGACCCCGACGTCTATCTGCCCGGAGACCTCACCCGCAGCCTGTGCGCCCCCTGGCAGTACGACTTCCGCGAATGCGGCTGCTACTACTGGGCCGCGTCCAAACCCGACATCTCCGCCAGTCCCGACGGCCGTTTCCACCCCCTCAACTTCCAACGCTCGGACCGCACCCTGCCCCCGCCCAAGCTGGACACCCCGAACATCGCCGAACGGGGAGCCGACGAACTCGACCACCCCGCACTCATCACCGACTGGAATGTGCTGCCCGTCGTCCTCAACGGCCGCGAGGACGACGCCCTGGGCCCGGGCACCCCGTTCGACCTCGACGAGATGACCCGCGAGAAGGTGATCGAGGAACTGGAGCGGCTCGCGAGCGTCGAGCACGCCCTGTGCCTGGAGTACCTGTACGCGCACTACTCGATCGATGCGCCGACCACGCTCGCCCCCGGCACGAACCCCCAGTCGCCCGTCGCGCAGTTTCACGCCGCGGCGGCCGAGGTGTTCTCGGTCGCGGTGGACGAGATGCGCCACCTGAGATGGGTCAACGAGGTGCTCGGCGTACTCGGCAGACCGCACCAGCTCGACCCACCGCCCCTCGGCATGATCATCCAGCGCCAGACCGGGCAGAAATTCGAGCTGAAGCGGCTCACGGCCGACCAACTGGACTGGTTCATCCAGGTGGAGAGCATCAGCGACGAGATGAATCCGGACGGCATCGACGGCATGTACGTCCGGCTCCACCACACCATCGTCCAGCGCCCCGACCTGTTCCCGCAGTCCGACCGGCTCGCCCACCTGATCAAACTCATCATCGACGAGGGCGTGAACCACTTCGAGCGGTTCAAGGCGGTCAAGGGGCACCTCGCGGAGTTCCTCGAGGACGAGTACCTGCGCGGGCTCGACAAGACCCCGGACGCGATGGACCAGCAGCTCCTGCAGCTCGCGGACCTCAACTACGCCGTTCTGCTAGGCGCGATGAAGGAGACCCTGGCCCTGGGCGACCGCGCCGGGGGCGTGCTGATCGAACACGCCCGGCGGGCCATGACCAACCTGCACGAGGTCAATCACCTCCTCGCCTCCCGCGATGTCGCGCCCCGCTTCCAGATCCCGCAGCCCGACGCCGTCCCGGCACTCGCCGACGGTCAGGCCACCCTCACCGCGGCGCGCGCCGCCCGGCAGCTGCAAGAGACCATCCGCTCGCTCGACGGCTCCGACCTGCGCGTCATGATGACCCGTCACCAGGCGGCCACAGAGGCCCTGATCGCCGACCTCATCCTGTGAGGATCCGTTGAGCCCGACCACCGTCGCGATCGCCGGATCCGGACTCGCCGAGCTGACCTGCGCCTGGCTGCTCGCCGCGCGCGGTCACCGGGTCCGGCTCCGGCCCCGCCCCGCCGGCGGGCCCCGTCCGCTGCTCCTGGGCGACGACACGCTCGCGCTGATTCACGCGTTGTGGGGCACCGCGGCGGTGAACGGGCCTACCGCCGACAGCCACCGCCTCACCCACCGGCACGCCCGCTGGACCCCCGATCGCGACACCGACCCACCCCTGCCGCAGCCGGCGGCGGTCGTGGACGGCGCCCAGCTCGCCCAGCGGCTGCTGGCCCGCCTCACGGACCGCTACCCCGACGCCGTGTCGCGGGAAACGGACCCGGCGGAACCGCCCGACCGGCAGGCACGGCCCGACGCGCGGCTCCCGGGCGTTCACCCTGACGCGCACGTCCCGCACTGGACCGTCACCGCCATTCCGCCCGACCGGGACGCCGGGTACCGAACAGCCGGGCGACGTCACCTGCTGGCCGGGGAGGCGCCCTGCGCGGCCGGGCAGGACGACACCACCGCCCGCCTGGAGCGCACCGACGACGCCTGGCTCCACCTCACCCCGCTCGGCGACGGCAACGCCCTGCTCCAGGCCATGGTCCCCGGCCCGGTCGAGAACCCGAGGCGACACCTCGGCCACCTCCTCGCGCACAGCCCGCTGGCGGCACGACTTGCACAACCGCCCGCCACCGCCATCGCCCTGCCCGCCGCGCCCCACCTCCACCGCGCCCCGGCGACCCCGCCGACGGGCCGGACCCCCGGCCTGCTCCTCGTCGGCGCGGGCGCCATCCGCTACGACCCTCTGGGCGGCACCGGTACCGCCCAGGCCCTGCGTACGGCCGTCCTGGCCACCGCCGTGATCGACTCCGCCGCCGCAGGCACCCCAGCGGATCGGCTGTGCGCCCACTACTCGGCCCGCCTGCGCGCCGCGTTCCGCGACCACCTCACCACCTGCGCCCGGCTCTACCTCCAGGCGTTCCCCTTCCCCGCGTGGCGGCACGAGGTCGACGCTTGTGGGCCGGGTCAGATGAGTTGGTAGCCGCGCATGTTGCTGAGCAGCAGGTAGCAGTTCTGCAGAGAACCCGAAGTGTCACCCAGGGAACGGTAAATGCCCCACTTCGGGCGGACACGGTCGACCAGGAAGGTGTCGATGCCGGTGCGGGACTTGTCGATGACCGTGGTCGAGCCGTTCTTGAGGATCCAGCGCAAGGAGCCGGCCGAGCCGTTGCCGACCTTGATCTGGAAGTCGACGTCGATCCATCTGTCGTGCAGGGGATCCAGTTCGGTGCGGCCGATGAGGATGTCGTCGGTGAACTGCTTCAACTCGATGGTCTGGACGCCGTTCACGCGGCGCAGCGACTGCACGACGACGGGCGAGGATCCGGTGCCCGGCTGCTTCATCTGCATGATGTGGGTGAAGCTGGTGGTCGCCTTCAGGGAACTCGGTATGTACATCGAGTACGTGATCCGCCAGGTCTGGCCCTCGGTCCACTTGAGGAAGTTGCTGCCGCTGCCGTTGCGCAGGCCGGTGACCTCGTGGCGCTGGCGGTCGGTGGAGGTGTCCCGGTCGACAGTGTGCATGTTGAAGCGCCAGTTGCTGCCGCTGGCATAGATGTGCGGTGCGGCGGACGTGTGCGAGTCCGCTCGGTCGTCCTCGATGGTCTCGAAGGCGCCGAGTCCGTCACTGCTCGCCGACGGGGACCACTTCAACTGCCAGGAGGCGGCGTGCGCGGTGAAGGTGGGCTGCCCGACCGTTACGGCGGCCGCACCGCCGAGCGCGGCGCCGAGGAGGCTTCTTCGCGTGGTGCTCATTTCTGTTCACCTCATCGTGAGTTGTGGGGGTGGATGTCCGAGAGGCGTGACGGGGTCGCGAGCACACGAGCGAGTTCACGGACGTGACCAAAGTTCACTCACCCACCCGCCAGCGGAGCACAGAGTGGCGTCGCGGCGACGCCGAGTCAATGGTCCAGACCGATACATCTGAACCCTCGGGACCGTTTCCGGCCACTCCGCGCACAGCGAGCCGCCACGCACGAACTCCCTTACTGCCGCCACCCGCCCGAGGGACTGGGCCTCCGCCCCGATCAACAGGCGCCGCTGCTGCTCGTCGGGCTGCGGCAGAATCGCGGCCATGAGGTTCTTCTTGTCGAGCGCGGGGGGCTCGTTGAGGTCCTTCTCGGCGTAGGTGTTGTCCTTGCCGCCGAAGCTGTAGACCTTGCCGGGCTCCCACATCTGCTGGGTAAGCCGCATGCCGTCGAAAGTGGAGGTCCATCGCGGTCTCGGCCCGCAGCGCGGCGAACTGGGCGACGCGATGTCGGGTCGGCCTCCTCGGCCATCGTGATGTCGAAGAGCAGGTCTTCCTCGGCGCAGATGAGGGAGACGGTGCGCTGCGATCGGCGGATGAGGAGGGCGATCTGGTTGCGGCCCTTGCCCTCGCCGTGGAGGCGGATGATCTCGGCTCGCTCGGCATCGGTAACGAGCCCGCCCCTGCTGACCTTGGGTTGCCCAACAGGGCACCTCCCTCGGGCGTGCGAAGGCCCGGCCGCGCACAGACGCGAGCCGGGCCAGTCAGCGGGTCAGATCAGCAGGACTCCTCGAACTTCACCGCCGTGAGCGTCACCGGCCGGCCGTCCAACTTGGCGCCGGCCGCGGGCTCCTGAGTGCACACCTGCCAGTTCGACTCCATCAGGACCATGCGGTCTTGACCGGAGGCATCGTTGACGGTGATGCTCGTCGAGGAGTCGAGGGCCTGGCGGGCGACCTTGACGGCCTTGCCCTTGAAGTCAGGCATCGTGCCGCCGGCGGCCTCCGGGGCGGCGCCTTCGTCCTTGGCCGGGCAGTCCTCTTCGAGCTTGACCGTCGCGAAGTCGACCTTCGTGTCGGTCGAATGCTCGCCGACCTTCGGGCTCTGGGAGCACACCTTCCAGTTCCGGTCGAACGCCTGCATGCGGTCGCGGCCGAGCGCGTCGTGCGAAGTGAGGCTGTAGAACCCTGCGTCTTGGGCCTGGTCTTGCGCGGACTGGAGGCCCTTGCCAATCATGTCGGGCAGCGACGCCATCTCGGCCTTCGCCGTGCCAGTGCTGGTGTCGCTGCCGGTGTCGGCCTTGTCGTTGGCGCCCTGGCTGCTCTTGGAACTGCCACTGCTGGTGCCGGTGCCTTCGCAGGCGGTGAGCGTGAGCAGGGCCGCCGCGATGAGTGCGGCGGCGGTGGTGTGCTTGATCAAGGTGCCCCCCTGGGTGGTGCAGGTACTGAGGGAGCATCATGCGCCGCGTGAAGGAGGTATGGATGTCGAGTGACGTTCCCGTGACACGAATGAGTGCCAGTTGCAGCCGCTTCCGGGCATGCCAGATCCGCGGCTCAGCGTCCGGCATGATCACGCCCAGCACAACTACGGGCGTAGCGATGGCTTGCGTGTGGCGGGTGTTCTCAGAGCGTGCAGCTCCTCGTTGACAGGTGGAAGACAGCGAGAATGGCCCGACCGTCTACCGCCCCGCGGCCACCAATGCTGACGCGTTTCCGCAGTTCAGCGAACCCTTCCCCGCGGCTTCCACGGCACCGGCGGCAGTTCCGGTGCGGGCAGTGGAGCACCGTCGCACCCCTTCACCTCCCCGAACCGGGAGCCTTCCATCCAGCCCTGACGCGCCTGTACGGATCTCTCCCTGGGACCGTCCACCAGGGCGCGGCGCTGATCGGCGGGCAATCGGCTTCCCAGACACTCTGCCAGTTCGCCGCAGCCTCCCCCATCCACACGCACCCTCACAGCAATAGTTCACGGTCACGGCACCAGAGCTGTCGGTCAGCACCCGGCCACCAAACCATGCCCGAACAAGGCAACTCGGACAGTGCCCTCTCGTGCGCACTTGAGGCCCTCAGAGCCGCTCCGCCAGCGCCATCATGGTGCCCCCACGCACTCCCACCCCCATAACTATGGTGTCCCACCACATACGCCACTGACCTGCGCATTCCTACGGTATGGCGACACACAACCGTCCCCGCCAACCGCCTGGAAGTGGTGCCGATGACCTCCCCCGCGACCGCTCCCCCACCCCCCGCCAACCTCAAACGCATCGTCACGGCCAGCCTCATCGGCACCACCATCGAGTGGTACGACTTCTTCCTCTACGGCTCCGCCGCCGCGCTCGTGTTCAACAAGTTGTTCTTCCCGGACTCCGACCCGCTCGTCGGCACGCTGCTGTCGTTCCTGACGTACGCGGTCGGATTCGCCGCCAGGCCCCTCGGCGCGCTGGTGTTCGGGCACTACGGCGACCGGATCGGGCGCAAGAAGCTGCTGGTGCTGAGTCTGCTGCTGATGGGCGGGGCGACCTTCGCGATCGGGCTGCTGCCGACGCACGCCACCATAGGGACGGCCGCGCCGGTCCTGCTCACCGTGCTCCGGCTGGTCCAGGGCTTCGCGCTCGGCGGTGAGTGGGGCGGTGCCGTACTGCTGGTGTCGGAGCACGGGGACGCGCGGCGGCGCGGGTTCTGGGCCTCCTGGCCGCAGACCGGGGCCCCGGCGGGGCAGTTGCTCGCGACCGGTGTGCTGTCCCTGCTGACGGCCGTCCTGTCGGACGCCGCGTTCGTCAGCTGGGGCTGGCGCATCCCGTTCCTGCTCTCCGGGGTACTGGTGATCGTCGGTTTGTGGATTCGTCTGTCTGTCGATGAATCTCCGGTCTTCAAGCAAGCGTTGGCGCAGGCCGAGGCCCGTAAGGCGGACCGGCCCGCGGAGGCGGAGAAGCTGCCGCTCGTCGCCGTGCTGCGGCACCACTGGCGTGACGTCCTGGTCGCGATGGGCGCGCGCATGGCGGAGAACATCAGCTACTACGTGATCACCGCGTTCATCCTCGTCTACGCCACCACCTCGGCCGGAGTCTCCAAGCAGACCGCGCTCAACGCGGTGTTGATCGCCTCGGCCGTGCACTTCCTGGTCATCCCGGCGTGGGGCGCGCTCTCCGACCGGATCGGCCGCCGCCCCGTCTATCTGATGGGTGCCGTGGGGGTCGGGCTGTGGATGTTCCCGTTCTTCTCGCTGATCGACACCGGCGGCTTCGGCAACATGATCCTCGCCGTCACCGTGGGGCTGGTGCTGCACGGCGCGATGTACGCCCCCCAGGCCGCGTTCTTCTCCGAGATGTTCGCGACGCGCATGCGCTACTCCGGAGCGTCCATCGGCGCGCAGTTCGCCTCGGTCGCGGCCGGCGCGCCCGCGCCGCTGATCGCGACCGCGCTGCTGGCCGACTACGGCAGCTCCACGCCGATCGCCCTGTACGTCATCGCCGCCGCCGTGCTCACGGTCGTCGCGGTGGCGGCGGCCAAGGAGACCCGCCACCGGGACCTGGCCGACGTCGCCCCTCCCGCCGACGCCGACCGGACTGCGGACGCCCCGACGGCGGACGCCCGGACCATCTGATCCTGCCGGCCCAGCCCCCGTACGTCCGTGCCGGCCACGTACGGGGGTCAGTGCCGTCCCGGCTCCGACAACCGGTGCAGACGCAGGGCGAGTTGGATCTCCAGGGCGCGGGCCGGGGTCTGCCAGTCGTCGCCGAGGAGGCGGCCGACCCGCTCCAGGCGCTGGGCGACCGTGTTCACATGGACGTGCAGTTCGTCCTTGGTGCGGGCGGGGCTCATGCCGCAGGCGAAGTACGCGTCGAGGGTGCGCAGCAGTTCGGTGCCGCGTCGTCGGTCGTATGTGACGACCTGGCCGATGGTGCGGTCGACGAAGCCGGGTATGTCCCGGTCGCCGGCCAGGAGCAGCCCCAGGAATCCGAAGTCCTCGGCGGCGGCCCCGTCCCCGGAGCGGCCCAGCAGCCGCAGGGCGTCGAGGCAGCGCCGGGCCTCCGCGTAGGCCGTGGCCAGGGCGTCGGTGCGGGTGGCGAGGTCCGCGGCGGGTCCGGAGGCACCGACGGTGACCGGTGTGTGGACCGCTGTGCCCAGATGCCGGGCGGCGCGGCGGGCCAGGTCGGTGGCGCTGTCGCCGTGGCCGAGGGGCAGCAGCAGGACGGTGCCGCCGTCGCGGGCGGCGGCCAGGCCGTGCCGGGTCGCGGCCAGGTGGGACGCCGCGGCCGCCAGGCGTCTGCGGGCGTCCGCCTCCTGGTCGGCGTCGGCCGCGCCGCCTTCGAGACGCGCGGCCAGCACCACATGGACGGCGTCGAGGTCGGCGTGCAGGCGGGCCGCGCGCTCCCTCAGCAGACGCGGGTCGCGGTCGCGGGCGTCCAGCAGGTCGTCCAGCAGTTCGCCGCGTACGCGCTGTTCGGCCTCGGCGGCGGACCGGCGGGCGAGGAGCAGCAGCGAGGTGACCATGGCGGCACGCTCCAGGGTGCGCTGGTCGACGGGGTCGAGCCCCGGGTGACCCCGCAGCACGAGGGCGCCGAGCAGTTCTCCCCCGGCGGCGACGGCGGCGATCCAGTCGTCCTCGAACCGCACGGCGTGCCCGTCCGCGCGGGACGATTCCAGGGCCTCGGCCGGTGTGGCGGCGGCCTCGGCGAAGAGGACCGTGCCGTCGAGGACCTCGGAGACCGCGGCGGCCACGTCGTGCACCCCGCCGCCTCGCAGGACCAGTTCGGCGAGCCGGTCGTGCACGTCGGAGGCCCGCTCGATGACGCCGCTGCGGTCCCGGATGATCTCGTTGGCCAGCTCCAGGTCGGCGAGGGCCGACCGGGTCTCGGCGAGCAGGTTGGCGGTGTCGATGGCGGCCGCGGCGAGGGCGGCGAAGGAGCCGAGCAGGGCGATCTGCTCACGCTCGAAGACCCGGGCACGGCGGTCCGCGGCGAACAGCACGCCGATGACGTGGTGCCCGAGCATCAGCGGCACGCCGAGGATGGCCACGAGCCCCTCGTCCCGCACGCCCGCGTCGATGGTGAGGGTGTGCTGGAAGCGGTCGTCCTTGAAGTAGTCGTCGGTGACGTACGGGCGTGCGGTCTGCGCGACCAGGCCACCGAGTCCCTCCCCCATGCCGAGCCGTAGCTGCTGGAACCGGGCCGCGACCGAGCCCTCGGTGACCCGCATGTGGGTGTCGCCTCTCGCCGGGTCGTTCAGGCTGAGGTAGGCGACGTCCGTACCCAGCAGCGACCGGGCGCGCTGCACGATCGCCTGGAGCACGGCGTCGAGGTCGCGCAGCCCGGCGAGGTCGTGGGCGGTCTCGAACAGGGCGGACAGCTCGGCCTCGCGCCGACGCCGTCCCTCCAGCTCCGAGCGCACGCGCAGGGCGAGCGGCTTGGCCCGCTGGAGCGCGGCGATCCACTCCGCGGACCGGCCTTCGGCGCGCGCGAGCAGCACCGGCTGCTCGTAGGCGTCGGCGGAGGCGCCCCGGGCCAGCAGCTCGAGGAACGGCGTCTCGGCGTCGGCCGGCGGCGCTTCGGCGGCGCCGGCGGAACGCTCGGCTGACTGCACGTGATCGCTGGACATGCCCACAGGATTCACCATGACCGGCCCGCCCCGTCAGCCCTGTGGACAACTCGCGGACCGACGAGTCCCGGAAGTCAATGGGCGGTCCAGCCGCCGTCGAGCACGAGCGAGGTGCCGGTCACGAAGGACGCCTGCGGACCGCACAGATACGCCACCGCCTCGGCGACCTCCTCCGGTTCGATGAGCCGCTTGACGGCGCTGTCCTGAAGCAGCACCTCGGACAGGACGCGTTCCTCGGGGATGCCGTGCGCCTGCGCCTGGTCGGCGAGCTGCTTCTCGACCAGTGGGGTGCGCACATAAGCGGGGTTCACACAGTTCGAGGTGACACCGTGGGGTGCGCCTTCGAGGGCGGCGGTCTTGGAGAGGCCTTCCAGGCCGTGTTTGGCGGCCACATAGGCCGACTTGTAGGCCGAGGCGCGCAGCCCGTGGACGGACGACACATTCACGATGCGGCCCCACCCCTGTCCGTACATGTGGGGCAGGGCGCCGCGGATGAGCCGGAACGGGGCCTCCAGCATCACGGTGAGCACCGTATGGAAGGCGTCGGGCGGGAACTCCTCGATGGGGCGCACCAGTTGGAGCCCGGCGTTGTTGACGAGGACGTCGGTGCCCGCGGCGGCGAGTTCGGCGGCGTCCAGGTCGGTGAGGTCGAGGACGTGCGGTTCCACTGTGCCCGCGAGGTCATGGCCCTGTTCGGCGAGGGTCTCCAGGCCCGCGGCGTCGCGGTCGACTGCTCTCACCTTGGCCCCGGCGGCCGCGAGCCGCAACGCGCAGGTGCGGCCGATGCCGCCGGCGGCGCCGGTGACGAGCGCGGTGCGGCCGCCGAGGTCGAGCGAGGAGGCGTGGGGAGCCGGGGAGACAGGGGGCGCGGTCATGCGTCGACCTTAGGAAGCGCCCCTGCCCGACCCCATGTGGTCACGCCCCATAGTTCAACCGGAGGCAGTGGGGTCGAACCATGTGGGGGCGTCCGACACAGCCTGCTTGATCCGGAGCAGGCCGAACTCGTTCAGCTCGGGCAGGGCGTCGATGTCGAACCAGCCCACGTCCAGCGACTCGTCGTCGTTGACCCGTGCCTCGCCGCCGACGGCCCGGCAGCGGAGGGTGATGTCCATGTACTGGCAGGTGTCGCCGTTCTCGTACGTGACGGGGTTGAGCGACTGGACGAGGACGACGCGTTCGGCGACGCAGTGCACGGCCGTCTCCTCGTGGACCTCCCGCACGGCGCAGGCCGCGGGCTCCTCCCCCGGGTCCGGGATGCCGCCGATCACGGACCACTTGCCGGTGTCGGACCGGCGGTTGAGCAGCACTCTGCCCTCGTCGTCGAAGACGATGGCGGTGACTCCGGGGAGCCAGAGCAGCTGATGGCCGGCCGATGCGCGGAGAGTCCGGATGAAGTCAGGAGTAGCCATGGCGACGACCCTAATCGGCCGGTCGTGGTGTCTCGCGCGATTCAGGCAGCGTGCGACGGGCGTACGGCTACACGTCACCGGCGCGTCGTCCGCGCAGACCGGCGCCGAAGGCCCAGCCCAGTCCGCCGGCCGCGACCAGCACGAGGGCGATCTCCGGCAGGACACCGAGCCGTGTGGCGGGGGTCTGGGAGGACCGCAGCGGCACCTTCTGCACCAGCGAGTCGGCGACGAACATGCCGGTCTTCTGCGTGATCTTCCCGTCCGGCATGATCATCGCGCTGACGCCGCTGGTCACCGGCACTGTCACGGTCCTGCTGTGCTCGACCGCGCGGACGCGGGACATGGCGAGCTGCTGGTAGGTCATCTCGCTGCGGTCGAAGGTGGCGTTGTTGCTCGGCACGGAGATCAGCTGGGCGCCGTCGATGACCTCGGAGCGCACGGTCCAGTCGAAGGCGGCCTCGTAGCAGGTGACGAGACCGACCTTGGCGCCGTCCATGGTGAACACGCCCGGCTCGGTGCCCCGGCTGAAGTCCTGGCGGACCATCGCCGTCCAGTTCTTGTTGATCGCGCCGATGAACGAGCGCAGCGGCAGGTACTCGCCGAACGGCTGGATCTGACGCTTGTCGTAGGTGTCGACGGGGCCCTTCGCCGGGTCCCACAGGATCTGCTCGTTGTACAGCTTGCCGTCGCGCTCCACGACGCCGCCGACCGAGATGGGCACGCCGATGGCCTTGGCCGCCGTGTCGATCACGGCGCGGGCGTCGGGGTTGGCGAAGGGATCGATGTCGGAGGAGTTCTCCGGCCACAGCACGAAGTCGGGACGGGCGACCTTGCCGGCCTTGACCTCAGCGGCCAGGCGTTGCGTCTCGCGCGCGTGGTAGTCGAGCACGGCCCGCCGCTGGGAGTTGAAGTCGAGGCCCGCGCGGGGCACGTTGCCCTGGATCGCGGCGACGGTCACACTGCCGTCCTCGGCCTTGTCGCTGACCAGCGGCCGGGCCGCCACGGCGCCCACGACCGGGACGGCCACGCTCAGCAGGCCCACGGCCGCGGTGGCCCGTCGTACCGTCCCGGTCCGCCGGGTCCGCACGGCCAGGCGGACGACTTCGCACAGTCCGAAGCCGCACAGGACCACGGCGAAGCCGAGCACCGGGGTACCGCCGACCGCCGCGAGCGGCAGGAACACCCCATCGGCCTGCCCGAACGCGACCTTCCCCCAGGGGAAGCCTTCGAACGGCACGCGCGCGCGTGCCGCCTCTCCGGCGATCCACACAGCGGCCGCCCACACCGGCCAGCCGGGCAGCTTGGACACGGCCGCGACGCCCGCGCCGACCAGTGCGACGAAGATCGCCTCGATGACCACCAGGGCGAGCCAGGGGCCGGGCCCGACCTCCACTCCGGTCCACACCAGCAGCGGCAGCAGAAAGCCGAGGCCGAAGAGATAGCCGAGGCCCAGCCCCGCTTTCCAGCTCCGGCCGCGCAGCACCCAGCCGAAGACGGCGAAGGCCGGCAGGGCCAGCCACCAGAGGGTGCGGGGCGGGAAGCTGACATAGAGGAGCAGGCCGGAGAGCGCGGCTGCGGCGGGCGGAACGAGGCGCCGGGCCCACGTCCGCGCCGCGGGCGCGTTCCGCGGTTCCAACTGGTCCGACTCGCCGACGGAGGTTGCGGTGACGGTCACTCCCGGAGTCTAAGGCGAGTGACCTTGAGGCCGACAGCGCGGTCCACGAGGCGGCGGCACCACGCCGTGCGGGCGAGCACGCGCGGCGTTGCCCCGCGTCCGCAGCATCGTTCCTGCTCATTTCGTCACGACACATCCACAAACCGTCCACCAGCGGCTACGGTGTGCCGAAGCCTCAGTCGTGCGGCCCGTGGCGGCCTGTGCGGCCGGGGTCTTCACAGGTCGGGGGCGACGTGGTGCGGGGGGCGGGGCGGGGTGGGTTCACGTGGGCTGACGTCCGCGTCCGGGCTGGACGCGGACGGCGAGAGAAGAATCGTTTCCGATGCGGCGGGCGTCGTGGTGCTGGGGGCTTGCGCCGGCTGGTCCCTGATCACGGCCGCGGTGCACGAGGGCCGGCCCGAGGGCGTGCTCCTCGCGGTGCTGGCCGTGGCGGCCGGGTACGCCGCGGGGAGGATAGGCGGGGCGCTGCTGCCGGTCGGCGCGCCCTGCGCCGGGGCGCTGGCGGGTGTCGCGCTGACCGTGACCGTTCCGCACCTTGCTCCGGGCCCGCAGATCACCACGCCTCTGGGACACGCCGGGGCCACAGCGGCCGTACTGACGCTGTCGGCCGGTGCCGCGTGCTGCGCGGCCTGGGCCGCCACCGCTCCGGCCGCCCGGATCGCCCTGCGCCTGCTGGCCGCCGGGACCGCGGTGCTGGCGGCCGTGCTCGGCTCGACCACCGGCTGCGTCACCTGTGTCGCGGTGCTGTTGTGCTCGCTCGCCGCCGGCCGTACCCGTCACCGCGGCGCCGGCCTGGCCGTACTGGCCGCGGTCGCCGCCCTGGTGGCCTGCCTGGCCTGGGCGATCGCCGCGCGGGCCGTACCGGGCGGGCTCGTGGCCGCCCTCGAAGGACGGCTGACGCCGCACCGCGTACAGCTCTGGGAGGACGCGTGGCACCTGTTGCGCGAGGACGCCGCCATGGGGGTCGGCCCGGGCCGCTTCGGGGAGCTCAGCACGACGTCCGCCCAGTCACTGCTGTCCGACGGCAAGCCCCACTCGGCGCCCCTGCAGCAGGCGGCCGAGCAGGGCGTGGTCGGCGTGGCCCTGCTGGCGGCGGCGTTCGGCTGGGTGCTGTACGCCCTGTGGCGCGGCCCGCGCCCGACGCCGGTGGTGCTCACCGCGGGCGCGACCCTGACGGCGCTCGCCGCCATCGCCGCGATCGGCAACGCGCTGAGCTTCACCGCGGTGTCGGTGGGTGCGGGTCTGCTGGCGGGCATGGCCACGGCGCGCCCCTGGGCCGACGAACAGTCGACCCGCGCCCCGGACACACACCCGCGCGGCGCCGGGCGAACCCCGGCCTGGTGACCGGCTGCCCCGGTGATCACGGCCGGCGGTTCCACCGCCCTCAGTGCGCGGGAGCGCCCGGCTTCGTGGGCCGCAGCCGTGCCTCGATCACCTGTACGGCCGCCTCCGCGTCGTCCACGGTGACCGTGAAGGTGTGTCCGTCCCACAGCTCCAGCACGACGCCCTCACCCTGTCGTACGACCACGGCGGTGCCCTTCTCGGGCCGCCATCGGTAGCCCCAGCCGCCCCAGTGCCGGGGGGTGACGTTCGGGATGTACGTGGCGCCGGCGACATGGGAGAGCGGGATACGGCGGCGGGGCAGGCCGATGTGGCCGCAGCGCACCTCGAGGTGCTCGTCGTCGACCCGGAGCGCGACGTGCACGAAGGCGAGGGTGCCGAAGAGGACCAGCAGCCCGGCGGCGATGCACCCGACGACGGCCATGACGAGCGGGGCGCCGGACGTCCACGCCGAGTCGACGGCCAGCTCGATGCCCAGCGCCATGCAGGCGGCGCCGACGAGCGCCAGCAGCCACTGGACCCGGTTGGTGGCACGGCCGGTCCAGACATCGGGGTGCGAGTGGGGGGCGTTCTCGCCGTGGGGGTGGTCCCTCATGCCTATGAGGTTACTCAGGTTTCGCTCTGCCGGACCCTCGTGGCGCAGCGTGACTGCGCCGACCGGGCGGCGGGCCGGCCCGGCCGTGCGACGGCGGTCGGGGACCGCTGCCGGTCAGCCGGCGGGCGTGACCGCCTGGAGCAGTCGCCCTTCGTCGTACGCCAGGGCCGGCGCGGGCAGCGTGCCCTCGCGTCCGCTCAGCAGCACGGTCAGGGTGCCGTGGGGCGTGGCTCCCGGTGCGGGCTGCTCGCCGAGGCGGCGCAGGGCCTGCGCGGCGACGGCTCCCGCGGAGCCGTGCAGCACGAGGGGCGGGCGGCCTGGGCGCTGGACGGCGGCCCGGATGCGCTCGGCGACCAGTTCGTAGTGGGTGCAGCCCAGGACGACGGTCGTCACCTCGTCGGGGGTCAGCGCGGCGGCCGCGGTCACGGTGGCGTCGATCGCCGCCTCGTCCGCGTGTTCCACGGCCTCGGCGAGGCCCCAGCAGGGCACCTCGGCGACGGGCACGCCGCCGGCGAAGTCCCGGATCAGGGCCTGCTGGTACGGGCTGCCCGTGGTGGCCGGGGTGGCCCAGATGGCTATGGGCCCGCCGCCGGCCGCGGCGGGCTTGATCGCCGGGACGGTGCCGATGACCGGGAGCTCCGGTTCGAGGCGGGCACGCAGGGCGGTGAGCGCGTGCACGGTGGCGGTGTTGCAGCCGACGATCAGGGCGTCGGGGCGGCGCGCGGCCGCCGCCTCGGCGACGGCCAGGGCACGCTCGGTCAGGTCCTCCGTGGTCCTCGGTCCCCACGGCATGCCGTCGGGGTCGAGGGAGAGTACGAGATCGGCGTCGGGGCGCAGACGCCGCATCGCCGCGGTGGCTGCCAGCAGACCGATTCCGGAGTCCATGAGCGCGATCTTCACCCGATCACGATAGACGATGAGCCTTCCCGGGCAGAGCCGGTGGGGCACACTGCGCACGTGAGCGCCGTTGTGTGGACTGCCGCTGGATCACTTCTCGCCTGGCTGTGGCTGCTGCTCTGTCAGGGCTTCTTCTGGCGCACGGACGTGCGACTGCCGCCGCGCCGGGACCCGGACGCGTGGCCGTCCGTGTGCGTCGTCGTCCCGGCCCGCGACGAGGCGGCGATGCTGCCCGCCGCGCTGCCCTCCCTGCTCCTGCAGGACTATCCGGGGCGGGCGGAGGTCTTCTTCGTCGACGACGGCAGTTCGGACGGCACCGGCGATCTCGCGCGGGAACTGGCGCGCGGGCACGGCGGGCTGCCACTGACGGTGGACTCGCCGGGCGAGCCGCCCGCGGGCTGGGCCGGGAAGCTGTGGGCGGTGCGCCACGGCATCGGCCTGGCACGCGCGCGTGATCCCGAGTATCTGCTCCTGACGGACGCCGACATCGCGCACGCGCCGGACAGTCTGCGGGAATTGGTGGCGGCGGCCCGCGCCGGAGGGTTCGACGTGGTCTCGCAGATGGCCCGGCTGCGGGTGGAGAGCGCCTGGGAACGGCTCGTCGTGCCGGCGTTCGTCTACTTCTTCGCGCAGCTCTACCCCTTCCGCCGGATCGGCAAGGAGGGGACACGGACGGCCGCCGCGGCCGGTGGCTGCGTCCTGCTGCGGGCGGAGACCGCCGAGCGGGTGCGGGTCCCGGACGCGTTCCGGCACGCCGTCATCGACGACGTGGCCCTCGCCCGGGCCGTCAAGCGCGGCGGCGGGCGTGTCTGGCTGGGGCTCGCCGACCGGGTGGACAGCGTGCGGCCGTATCCACGGCTGCACGACCTGTGGCGGATGGTGTCGCGCAGCGCGTACGCCCAGCTACGGCACAACCCCCTGCTGCTGGCCGGGACGGTCGCGGGGCTGGCGCTGGTGTACCTGGTGCCGCCGGTGGCGGTCGTGGTCGGCTTGGCCACGGGGAACGCGGCGGCGGCGATCCCCGGCGGACTGGCGTGGCTCGTGATGACCGGGACGTACGTCCCGATGCTCCGCTACTACCGGCAGCCGCTGTGGCTCGCTCCCCTGCTGCCGTTCACCGCGTTCCTCTATCTCCTCATGACGGTCGACTCGGCGGTGCAGCACTACCGGGGACGCGGTGCGGCCTGGAAGGGCCGCACCTACGCCCGTCCGGACGCCGTTCCCGACGAGGGCTGACCGCCGCCGGCGGGAAGGGGGGTCATTTCCTGCCGGGGGTCCAGTTCATGCCCCACCCGTAGGCGTAGTCGACCGTGCGCTGTGGGCTGACTCCGCGCTCGGGCACCAGGTAGCGCGCCTCCCGCTGGACGACCAGGTCGCCGCCGGTGTTGGTGATCAGGGCGAGGGCGCACACGGGCGAGGGGACCGTGCACTCGTCGAGGGAGAAGTCGATCGGGGCGCCGTACTGCGGCTGGAGCGTGACGGTGGCGTTCAGGTCGGCGAAGGAGCGGGCTCCTTCGTAGATGGTGACGAAGACGAGGATGCGCCGGAAGGCGTTCTTGTGGTCGAGATTGACGGTGAGGTTCTCACCGGCCGCCACGGCGCCGGTGCGGTCGTCGCCGTCGAGGTGGATGTACGGGGGCTGGTGCAGCGCTCCGAAGGTGTTGCCGAGGGCTTGTACGACGCCCTTGCTGCCGTCGGTGAGTTCGAACAGCGCGCACAGGTCGAGGTCGAGGTCGGAGTGCATCGCGGCCGGGCGGCCGAATTTGCTGCTCCACCCCGAGAACTGCTTGCGCACCTCCCAGTTGAGGTTCACGTGGAGGGCGCCGGAGGTGCCGCCCTGCTTGGTGAGCGAGACGGAGGGGGCTGCCTTGGTGAGCGTCACCTTGGTCAGACGGACCGGCGCCGGTGCCGCCGGGGGCGCCGTGGGCGGGGGCGGGGCCGCCGGCCGCGTCATCGGCGGAGGCGTGGGCGCCGGGGGCGCGGCGGGCGGCGGGGTCGCCCTGGGCGGTGCCGCGGCCGGGGCCGTCTGCTGCGGTTCGTCCACCGTGATGCCGTACTCGGTGGCCAGCCCTTCGAGCCCGCTGCTGTAGCCCTGCCCGACGGCGCGGAACTTCCAGGCGCCCTGGCGGCGGTAGAACTCGCCCAGTACGAAAGCGGTTTCAGTCGTGGCGCCGGGGTTGTCGAAGCGGGCCATCGGAGTGCTCCGGGCGGCATCCTGGACCTCGATGTACAGGTCGGGGACCTGCCCGAAGGCGCCGCCGTCGGCGGAGGCGGCGAGGACGACCGTCTCGATCGCAGGCTCCACGCGCGCGAGGTCGACGAGGAGCGCGTCGGTCACCCGGCCGTCGGCGTTGTGCTTGCCCTCGTGACGGATCGCGCCGGAGGAGTGCGCGGGCTGGTTGTAGAAGACGAAGTCCGCGTCGGAACGCACCTTCCCGCTTACCAGCAGCAAAGCGGAGGCGTCGGCGTCGGGCACGCCCGGTCCGGTCCGCCAGCCCAATTCCACCCGCAGTGCCGCGGTCGGCACAGGAGTGTTTGAACCTTTCAGCATTTGCATGTCCGCCCCCATCGCGTATCACCGCGCCAGGCACATCCCGGCCGTCCGTCGAGTTCTGTGCGCACAACCTATTCCTCCCAGCGGCGAACTCCCATGCGCCGCCGCCGGGAGACCGGCGGCCAACCCCTGGTAACCCGCCCGGAACTCGGCCTTTACACGATCAGAACCCCGTTCGGTGCCCTTTTTTGGCGAGTTCGCTCGCATTGGGGATCCCAGGTCACTGGGGACGCGGAAAACAACCCTCTTATCGGTCTCCCCAACCAGCACATTGTTGGCTTAACTTATGTGGCATGACCTCCCCCCGCTCCACCTATGGCGGCGGCTACTACTCCGCCTCCTTCCCGGACACCCCGATCTACGACAGGCTCGTCGCCGAGCGGGGCACCCCGCAGATCGCCCCGATCCGGGTCCCCGCGCAGTACGACATGCCCGGCAGCAACCTGCCCGCCCTCCCGTCGGCGCTGCCCGCTCTGCCGGCAGCCCCCTCCCAGCCCGCCTACGGCTACCCGCAGGCCCAGCAGCCCGCCCCGCTCCAGCAGGCGCCCGCGGCGTACATCCCGCAGCAGGCCTCCGCACCGCGTGGTTATCCCGGGCCTCAGCCGCAGCAGCCGCGCCCGGCGGCGCCCGGCGGCTACGAGGCGATGCGACCCGCGGCGCCCCGGCCCGCACCGGCTCCGTATCAGGACCCGTACAACAACCAGCAGTACCGCGGTTACTGAGCGACCCCGGGGGTGTCGGTGCCGGCTGGCACGATGACCCCATGGGGTACGCACAGCTGCACTCGATTCACGTCCATCCGGTCAAGGCGGTCCGGGGCCTGGCGCCCCGGAAGG
Source organism: Streptomyces sp. NPDC056948 (assembly GCF_042674225.1). Taxonomy (NCBI): domain Bacteria; kingdom Bacillati; phylum Actinomycetota; class Actinomycetes; order Kitasatosporales; family Streptomycetaceae; genus Streptomyces; species Streptomyces sp. NPDC056948. The sequence continues at coordinate 31,024 of NZ_JBHUQX010000006.1, read as the reverse complement.
CCGTCGTGGAGCCCTGGGGGCTGGCCGGAGACCGGCGCTGGGTGCTGATCGACGACGGGGGAAAGGTCGTCACGCAACGCCAGCAGCCGCGCCTCGCGACCGCCGCCGCGGAACTCCTGCCGGACGGTGGCGTCCGGCTGTCCGCGCCCGGCATGGAGCCGCTGACGGTGCCCGTTCCCCGGCCCCTCGGCACGGTGCCGGTGCAGATCTTCCGTGACAAGGTCGAGGCGGTCCCGGCCGAGGACGAAGCCGCGCACGCCTGGTGCAGCGCCTGTCTCGGCATCGGTGCGCGTCTCGTCCACATGCCCGATCCGGCCACGCGCCGCCCCGTCGACCCGGAGTACGCGCGGCCCGGCGAGACCGTCTCCTTCGCCGACGGCTTCCCGCTGCTGCTCACGACGACGGCCTCGCTCGACGCCCTCAACTCCCTGATCGCGCAAGGCGACCACGCGGACGAGGGCCCGCTGCCCATGAACCGTTTCCGGCCGAACGTGGTCGTGGCGGGCACCGGCGCCTGGGCCGAGGACGCGTGGTCGCGCATCGCCATCGGGGAGGTGTCCTTCCGGGTCGCGAAGCCCTGTGGCCGGTGCGTGGTGACCACCACCGACCAGGGCACGGGCGAGCGCGGCCGCGAGCCCCTGTACAGCCTGGGGCGGCACCGGCGGCTCGGCGGCAAGCTGGTCTTCGGGCAGAACCTGGTGCCCCTGTCCCGGGGCACGATCCGGGTCGGGGACCCGGTCAGGATCCTCGATCAGCGCGGGCAGGAGCTCTCCGACCGCGGCGGGAACCGCGTCGCGGGCCCGGGCGTTGGGCTTGTGTGAGAAGTTCATGAGAGACCCGTGAGAGGTGATTTGGCTCTCTCTTCGACGGGTCCGCGCGTGGAGGGCTCCGCGGGGGGTTATCACGGAGCGGGAAGGGGGTGCAGTCGGTGCGAGCGATCAGGGGGCTCTGGCGCTGGCGGCGCAATCCACTGTGCCGCGCGACCGATCTGGCCGAGGCCTGGGTGGCGCTGGCCGCCCTGCTGTTGATCCTCCTGGTCGCCCCGGTGGCCGGATCCTTCGTCGGAGGCGCCGCCCAGGACACGCTGCAGCAGTCCGTCCGGACCCAGCACGAGGCACGGCATCTGGTGACGGCCACGGTGATCCGCAAGCTGGACCGCTCCCCGCTCGACGCCGACCCGGAGACCTCGACGGGCAGGGATCTGCGCAACCGCGTCCTCGCCGACTGGGCCGCCCCGGACGGCACCGCGCACCAGGGCCCGGTCCTGGCGGGCCTCAAGGACCCGCAGCAGGGCGACGAGTTCCGGATATGGACCGACCGGCACGGCCGGATGGTGGCCCGCCCGCTCGACTCCGCGACGGCGTCGACGCACGCGGTCCTCGGCGGCATAGGCGCGGCCCTGGCGGCCGGAGGCCTCGTCGAGGGCGCCAGGCGGCTGATCGTCTGGCGCATGGTCCGCCGCAGGTACGCCCGTTGGGACCAGGCATGGGACAAGGCGGGCCCGGACTGGGGCAGGACGGGCACCGGCAGCTGAGACGGCCTTCCGACTCTGGTCAACCCACCACCCGCGCGCACGCTACGGTGGTCCGGCCGAGACGATCGGCACAACCCGCGCGCGAGCGAGCAGGAAGGGCGCGCCGGTGTCGCTGCCGCGTGCGCGCGCAGGCCCGAGAGGCCGCGCACGGCCGCGACTCACGACACGGGCTGAAGCGCCCCGAGGGCGAACGAGCCATCAGTACGACCGAGGTGGGGGCACAGCTACACCATGGCACAGGGCACGGTCCAGGTGACGCACACCGGCACCTCGCGGTGGCGGCGCCGCACGGGTGAGTACGCATCGCTCGCCGCTGCCCTGGAGGCCGCGGCCGACGGAGACGTCCTCACCGTCGCCCCCGGCACCTACCGGGAGAACCTCGTCGTGCAGCGCGCGGTGACCCTGCGAGGGCCGGAGGGCTCCCCCGGCTCCGTGCGGATCGCGCCGGTGGACGGGGTGCCGCTGACCGTGCGCGCCTCGGCGGTGGTGCAGGACCTGCATGTGGAGGGCCAGGACTCGGCCGCCCCGGCCGTCCTGGTGGAGGAGGGCACACCGGAGCTGCGGGACGTGCGGGTCGTCACGCGCTCGGCGGCGGGGATCGAGGTGCGCGGCAGCGCCCGGCCCACGGTCCGGCGCTGCGCGGTCGACAATCCGGCGGGCATCGGCATCGCCGTACTCGACGGCGCGGGCGGGGTGTTCGAGGAGTGCGAGGTCGTCGCGGCCGGCCAGTCGGGCGTGGCGGTGCGCGGCGGCGCCCACCCCCGGCTGGAGCGGTGCCGGGTGCACCACACCTCGGGCTCGGGCCTGTCGGCGACCGGGGAGAACTCGGCGCTGGAGGCGGTGGGCTGCGAGATCTACGAGGTCCGGGGCAGCGGGGTGCAGATCACCGGCCGGGCCACCGCGCACCTGACGGACTGCGATGTGCACCGGACGACGGCCGACGGCGTCACGCTGGACACGGACGCCGTGCTGACGCTCGCCGACTGCCGTATCCACGACATCCCGGAGAACGCGGTCGATCTGCGCTCGCGTTCGGTCCTCACGCTGACGCGCACCACGGTGCGGCAGTTCGGGCGCAACGGCCTGTCGGTGTGGGACCCGGGCACGCGCGTGGACGCCAACCAGTGCGAGATCTTCGACAGTACGGGCGACTACCCGGCGGTGTGGGTGAGCGACGGGGCCACGGCGGTGCTCGACTCGTGCCGGGTGCACGACGTGCCGGACGCGCTGTTCGTCCTCGACCGCGGTTCCCGTGCGGACGTCGTCGACAGCGACCTGTCGCAGGTGCGCAACACGGCCGTGTCGGTGAGCGACGGCGCGACCGCCCAGCTCGACGACTGCCGGATCCGGGACGCGGCGACGGGCGCCTGGTTCCGCGACCACGGCAGCGGCGGCACCCTCCGCAACTGCACGCTGGACGGCACCCAGACCGGCGTCATCGTCACCAAGGGCGCCGACCCCACCGTCGAGCGCTGCACGATCGACTCCCCGGCGGAGGCCGGGGTCTATGTCTCGGCCGGGGGTCGCGGCAGCTTCCAGAACTGCCGGGTGACGGGCAGCGGCGGCTACGGCTTCCATGTGATCGACGGCAGCCGTACGACGCTCAGGAAGTGCCGCACCGAGCGGTGCACGCGCGGCGGCTACGAGTTCGCGGACAGCGGCGCGGACGCGGCGTCCGGGACGGGCCCCGTGGTGGAGGACTGCACCAGCGACGAGAGCGCGGGGCTCAGGCCGCCCGCGGCGCGGGAGACGGCCGTGCAGACGGTGAACCACTCCCCCGGTCTGCTGGGCGCCCTCCCGGAGCAGCGCACCGAACCGGAGCCCCCGGCCCCGGCCGTGGAGCCCGAGCAGCCGTCCCGCTCCTCCAAGGCCGTCCTCGGTGAACTGGACGCGCTGGTGGGCCTGGAGAGCGTCAAGCGCGAGGTACGTGCCCTCACCGACATGATCGAGGTCGGCCGGCGTCGGCAGCAGGCGGGCCTGAAGGCGGCCTCGGTCAAGCGGCATCTGGTCTTCACCGGCTCCCCCGGCACCGGCAAGACGACGGTCGCGCGGCTGTACGGCGAGATCCTCGCCTCCCTCGGTGTGCTGGAGAAGGGCCACCTGGTCGAGGTGTCCCGGGTCGACCTGGTGGGCGAGCACATCGGCTCGACCGCGATCCGCACACAGGAGGCCTTCCAGAAGGCGCGCGGCGGCGTGCTGTTCATCGACGAGGCGTATGCGCTGTCCCCCGAGGACGCCGGCCGTGACTTCGGCAAGGAGGCCATCGACACGCTGGTGAAGCTGATGGAGGACCACCGGGACGCGGTCGTGGTGATCGTCGCGGGCTACACGGCCGAGATGGAGCGCTTCCTGTCGGTCAACCCGGGTGTGGCGTCCCGCTTCTCACGGACCATCACCTTCAGCGACTACGGCCCCGAGGACCTGCTGCGGATCGTGGAGCAGCAGGCCGAGGAGCACGAGTACCGGCTGGCGCCGGGCGCCGGTGAGGCCCTGGGGAAGTACTTCACGGAGCTCCCCAAGGGCCCGGCGTTCGGCAACGGCCGTACCGCACGGCAGACGTTCGAGGCGATGGTGGAGCGGCATGCGAGCCGCGTCGCCCAGGTCGCGGAGCCGAGCACGGACGATCTGACGCTGCTCTACGCCGAGGACCTGCCCGAGCTGCTCTGAGGATCCGCCTCCGGGCCCGGGCAGGGCGGCTCGCCGGGGTTCCGGGGTGCCGGCAGGCCCGGCCGCAGCCGGGCCAGCAGCTTGCGGCGCTCCTCGGCGAACGCCGGGTCGGCCTGGTAGTCGGAGTGGCCGAGGATGGGCGCGGGAAGCGGCAGCGAATCCGTGCGGCCGTAGGCGAGTGGATCCCGCAGAGGGCCGTGGTCGACCTGGTGGCCGCGGTCGCCGGGCAGGCGCATCGGGCCGCCGATGGGGTCGGTGAGCCGGTAGAGGTTGCGCCAGCAGTCGACCTCCCGGTGCAGTGAGCTGAGCGCGGCGGGGCCGAAGTGGGCCGGGAACCAGCGGCCGTAGAGGCGTTCCAGCGGGGAGCCGTAGGTCAGCAGCGCGACCCGTTTGCGGGCGGACGGGGTGAGCTGCCAGGCCGCCGCGGCGGCGAGCACGCTGCCCTGCGAGTGCCCGGAGATGACCAGCCGTCCGCCGGTGGTCCGGGTCCAGGTCGCCATCCGCCAGGTCAGGTCGGGCACGGCGCGTTCGGCGTAGCAGGGCGGGGCGAAGGGGTGGGCGGCGCGCGGCCAGAAGGTGCCGACGTCCCAGAGGATGCCTATGGTGCGGCGGGCCGCCGCGTCCTTGTAGGCGCGCCGGCCCCAGGTGACGAAGAGTATGAAGCCGAGGCCGATCAGCCAGGATCCGAGGGCCTGGGCGGTCTCCGCGGCGCCGTGGACGACGGGGTAGGCGCCCTGCGCGGCCTCCCCTGGTGTCTCGTCGGTGGTCAGGGCGCCCACCAGGGCTCCGGCGCCGAGGAGCAGGGTGACGCCGGAGGTGACGGCGACGATGCGGGGTCCCCGGTCGGTGAGCGCGGCCATCGCGCGGGTGTAGGCGATGCGGCGGGTCCGGGCGCGGTCCTGGGTTTCGTCCGGGTAGTCGCGTGCCACGGCCTCGCGCTCTTCGCGGGCGAGCTGCCAGGCGCGCCGGCCCAGCCAGCCGAAGAGCACCAGGAGCACCACGATCAGGGGCGGGATGACGGACGCCTGCCAGGTCAGCAGGACCGGTGGGCCGTCGATCGACGTGCCGGTGCCGTCCAGCCAGTCGGACACGCGCTGGGACACGCCGCCGGACATCACCCCGCCCAGGGCGCAGGCGAGCATCGCGACGGCCGGTCCGCCGAGGCCGCGCAGCACGGCCCGCCGGTCGGGGTCGGTGCGGTGCAGGGCGTGGGCGACGCCGGCGAGGACGATCACGAGCAGGCCCTGGACCAGAGCGATACCGCCGAAGGTCATGTCGCCCGGCAGCCGCCCGGCCGACTCCCAGTCGGGGCGCTCCCACCCGGCGTACAGCAGGGCGAGGCCGAACAGGACGAGCGCGGCGAGCGGCAGGCGTCGGACGAAACGTTCGTCGAGCTCACGGTCGAGACGCTTCTCGCTGCGGCCCCGGCGGCACACCACCCAGACCACGGCGACCGCGCAGGCCGCGAGGGCCGCCTCCAGGAGCAGGCCCAGGATGTTCAGTACGGCGGGGCCCCCGGGCTCACGGTCACGGCGGGCGGCGGCGCTGGCGACCGCGGCCGCGACGGTGATCAGCCCGGCGGCGGTGTGCGCGGCTCGCAGCCGGGCGACCAGCCGGCGTCCGTACCAGAACCCGGGGCGGCCCAGCGCGGTCGGGCTGCCGTCCTCGTCGGGCTCGGGGTCGCGCTCGATCGGCTGCTGGGACTCGTAGTCGCTCCAGGTGCGCTTGGACAGGTACCACAGCAGGGCGGTCAGGGCGGTGGGGACGAAGGCGGCGAGGGCGAGCCTGCGGCCGGGGCTGCTCCACCAGCCGCCGTCCGAGACGGTGGGCGAGAGGAAGCCCAGCCAGGAGTGGCGGTCGGCGCACGCGGGGGTGCCCGCGCACTGCCATGCCGCCAGGTCGAGGGCGACCTCGCAGGCCGCCGCGACGAGCAGCACCGTCAGGGTGAGTCCCGCCAGCCGTACCAGGAGGCCGTAGAGGCGCACCGTGCGTCTTCGGCCGCGGGCGGTGGGGCGCATCCAGTGGGCGAGGTTGACGACCATGAACGGCAGCAGCAACAGCCACAGGGCGCGGGTGCCGTTGCCGGAGGTGAGGTTGCACCAGACGTAGGCCTCGGGCACCGGTCCGTCGCGGCGGTGGGCGTCGGGGCTGGTCTCCGCTTCGACGTCGTCGGCGCGGCGGAAGACGGCCGCGATGTTGTCGCCGGTGATCCGCACCGTCCGCGGATCATTGAGCATCTCGTGCGGCGTGGTGCCGCCCACGCCGTGGACCAGGAGTTCCAGGGCGGTCCCGGTCTCATCGGGCCGCCGGGCGGGCTGGTCCGGCCCGTCGGTCGGGACATGTTCCTGCGCACGTTCCACTGATTCGCACTTCCCCCGTGACACGCCGTCGGCTCTGTCCGTGCGGGCACAAGGATCTCCACTTCTGCGGCGCCGTACACCTCCTGTCACGGAATCTCCCCGATCCGTGATGCAGGGAAGCAACGGATGAGCCGCGAGTGACATGTGCGCGACGAGCGGTCGGTGGCGCCGGCGGCTCCGCGACATGCGAGGATGAGACGTCCGCGCACCGGAGCCCGGGGAGAATGTCCTAGTGGGGGCGAGTGTGCTGGGCGAGTCGGACGGCATTGAGGCGAAAGGACCGGAGCGTACGTGAGCGAGAATCAGAACCTCCTCGCGGAGCAGCGGCGATCCCTGATCCTCGACGAGGTCCGCCGCCGGGGCGGTGTCCGGGTCAACGAGCTGACCCGCAAGCTCGGCGTGTCGGACATGACCGTCCGCCGCGATCTCGACGCGCTGGCCCGCCAGGGCGTGCTGGAGAAGGTGCACGGCGGCGCGGTCCCGGTGGTCGAGGCGAGTACGCACGAACCGGGCTTCGAGGCGAAGTCGGGCCTGGAGCTGACCGCCAAGGAGGACATCGCGCGAGCCGCGGCCAAGCTGGTCGCGCCGGGCGCGGCGATCGCCCTGTCGGGCGGTACGACGACGTTCGCGCTCGCGCACCAGCTGCAGGACGTGCCGGATCTGACGGTGGTCACCAACTCGGTGCGGGTGGCTGACGTCTTCCACGCGGCGCAGCGCACCTCGGGCCCACGGCAGGGCGCGGCCACGGTCGTGCTGACCGGTGGTGTGCGCACTCCGTCCGACTCACTGGTGGGGCCGGTGGCCGACCAGGCGATCGCGGCGCTCCACTTCGACCTGCTGTTCCTCGGAGTGCACGGCATATCGGTCGAGGCCGGCCTGTCGACGCCGAACCTCGCGGAGGCCGAGACGAACCGGCGGCTCGTGCAGTCGGCCCGGCGGGTGGTGGTGGTCGCCGACCACACCAAGTGGGGCAAGGTGGGCCTGAGTTCGTTCGCCTCGCTGGAGCGGATCGACACGCTCGTGACGGACGCCGGTCTGCCGGACGAGGCGCGCGGGGTGGTCGTGGAGCATCTGCGGCGGCTGGTGGTGGCCGGGGAACCCGAGGACGGGGCAGACATCTGACGGGCCGCCAGCTAGGGTGACGCTTCCGGTCAGTGCCCGTTCCGTGCGAGGAGGGCTTCGTCCATGGCTCACCGTCTGCGCCCGGTCGGGCTCGACTTCGCCAGGATCGCGCCCGTGCGGCATGTCTCCGCGCTGGTGATCTCGGCTCCGGTGGAGGCGGTCTACCGTGCGCTGGAGGACGTGCCCGGCTGGGTCGACTGGTTTCCCCAGGTGACGGCCGCCCGCGCGCTCGACGGGGGTGCGGGCCGCGACATCACGCTCAGCGGGGGTGTCCGGTTCCGCGAGACCGTCATCGCGGCGAAGGAACCCGAGGTGTACGCCTACCGCGTCGACGTCACCAACGTGCCCGGGGTGCGCGCGATCGTCGAGGAGTGGCGGCTCGCGCCGGCCGGCGACGGCACCCGGGTGCGCTGGACCTTCGCCACCGACGGGACGGCGGCGTACCGGCTCGCCATGAAGCCGATACGGATCGCCCAGGCGCGCGCCTTCCGGGACGCCGTCTCGGCGCTGGACCGGAGGCTGACGGCCTGACGCCGCGGGCCCGGCCTCAGCCGGGCCAGACGCCCGTCTCCAGCAGCGAGTCGATCGCGGCGGTGTACGGCGCGATGTCGAGCCCCTGGGCGGCCAGCCAGGTGTCCGAGTAGTACTTGTCGAGATACCGGTCCCCCGGGTCGCACAGCAGGGTCACGACACTCCCCTGCCGTCCCTCGGACACCATCTCGGCGACGATCTTCAGCGCGCTCCACAGCCCCGTGCCCGTCGAGCCGCCCGCCTTGCGGCCGATGGCGCGCTCCAGTGCCCGTACGGCGGCGACACTGGCCGCGTCGGGCACCTTCATCATCCGGTCGATCGCGCCCGGCACGAAGCTCGGTTCCATGCGGGGCCTGCCGATGCCCTCGATACGGGAGCCGCAGTCGTACGTGACGTCCGGATCGCCGGTGGTCCAGCCGTCGAAGAAGCACGAGTTCTCCGGGTCGGCCACGCAGACGCGCGTGTCGTACTGCATGTAGTGGATGTAGCGCGCGAGGGTCGCGGAGGTGCCGCCGGTGCCCGCCGTGGCGACGATCCACGCCGGCTCGGGATACCGCTCCAGACACAGCTGGCGGAAGGTGGATTCGGCGATGTTGTTGTTCCCGCGCCAGTCCGTGGCCCGTTCGGCGTAGGTGAACTGGTCCATGTAGTGGCCGCCGGTCTCCGTCGCGAGACGGGCGGACTCCTCGTACATCGTGCGAGGGTCGTCCACGAAGTGGCACCGCCCGGAGTGGAACTCGATGAGGCGGATCTTCTCGGCGCTCGTCGTGCGCGGCATGACGGCGATGAAGGGAACGCCGATGAGCTTCGCGAAGTACGCCTCGGAGACGGCCGTCGAACCGCTGGAGGCCTCGATCACGGGTCTGCCCGGCCGGATCCAGCCATTGCACAGGCCATACAGGAAGAGGGAGCGGGCGAGCCGGTGCTTGAGGCTGCCGGTGGGGTGGGTCGACTCGTCCTTCAGGTACAGGTCGATGCCCCATCGCTCCGGCAGGGGGAACTGGAGCAGGTGTGTGTCGGCCGAGCGGTTGGCGTCGGCCTGGACCCTGCGGACGGCCTCTTTCAGCCACGCGCGGTAGCCGGCGTCACTGTGGTCGACGTCGAGGGTCACGCCGGTCCGGGTCTGCTGGGGAGTGCTCACGAGGGTGCTCCTAACGCTGCGCGCCGACGGCACGTCGCGCGGCCGACACCTCGATGATAAGCAGCTTCCGCACGCTTCTCACCTGCATAAACGCATCTTTGAGCCCCCCAAAGCGCCCCCTGGGGCAGAGGCCGGGGCAAGGGGGCGCGCGGTCCCGGGGGCGCATTCGTGTGTGTGCTGCGGGCGCCCCCCGGCGAGGGGGTCGCACGTACTGGTGCTCGACGCCGGGTGGGGGCAGACTTCACCGCGGGACCAAGGCCCCGCACGGGGTACCGGCAGGGGTACGACGCACCGCCGGAGCAGGCTTCCGAGGCACACTGGATCCAGACACGAGCCGTACCGGGCGCCGCGGGGAGCGCGGGCCGGTACACCGACGCGCACAAGGGGGCGGGTGGCATGGCGGAGCCGGAGTTCAGGGCCACGGGCGTGCGGATCGGGAAGCGGCTGCGTTCGCTCACCCGGGCCGGGCAGGTCCGGATCAGCGACGGCCGGCTCGAGCTGCTGACCAGCTACGGCAGCGAGATCGACAGCGCGCCGGTACAGGCGGTGCGCGCGTCCAAGCCCTGGTTCGGCCCCGATGACCGGGCCACGGCGGATCTCAACGGCAATCGGTACCTGCTCACGCTGGGCGACCACGACCCCGCCCCGGGCGAGCCGGGGCCGCCCGCGGCACGACGCTTCATCGAGGCCGTGCGCCGAGCGGCGGGGCGTGGCGACTGAGATGTCCGCGAGTTGCGGTACCTCACCCCCTGCGTCACTCTGGTCTCACGTCACTCTGGGTTTACCGGCGATAACGCTGCGAACCAGCCCGCCGGCCACGACAGCGGGCGGCAGTGTCATGAAGACGCCCCGCTGGATCCGAACTCCGTGTTCTTCCGGACCTCACGTCGGGGAGTCGCAGCCGTGATCAGCTACCCAAACAGACACTGCACGGTGGAGCTTCAAGCTCTGCCGTCGCGGATCGGCCAGGTCCGCAGAATCGTATCTGCGCAGTTGCGCTACTGGCATCTGGACGCCCTGATCGACCGGGCCTCGCTCGGCGTGACGGAGCTGTTGTCCAACGTCCACCGGCATGCCCAGCCCGACAAGACATGCACGGTGGAGATAGAGCTGCTCCTCGACCGGCTCACGGTCTCGGTGCACGACCACGACCCGCGGATGCCCGTGGTTGAGGATCCTCAGGACATCGCGCCGCTGGCGACCTGCGGGCGCGGGCTCGCGATGGTGGCCGCCATGAGCGAGAGCTGGGGCGTCCGGCCGGACGGCGAGTCCGGCAAGGTCGTGTGGTTCACCCTGCCGACCTCCTTGGTGGCGCCGACGCGCCTGGCGCGGCGCGCGGTCCAGGAGAAGCCCGCGCGCAGGTTCGCGGAGGTCGGGCCCTCCACCGACGGGCTGCGGCCCGACCATGCTCCCGCCCGGTCCGCCGTTGCCGGCTGACCGGGCGGTGACCACCCTTCGCACGGCGGTTGCCGCCGGGACGTACGCCGCCGGGAGTGGTTCCGGGGCGTACGTCGCTCGGTGGCGAGGTCGGGGCCCTGCTCAGCGGGCGTCCGCCGCCTTGTCCGCGCGGCGGATCCGGGCCGGGGCGAAGGCGTCGATGCTGCCCGCGCCCTGACCGGGGGCGGCGTCCCACCCCTTGATGCGCCGGGCCAGCCGTGCGAGCCGTGTGTCGCCCGGTGCGACGGCGATCTGGAAGTGGGACTCCTTCACCGGGGCGAGTTCGCCGCCCCAAGCGACGACGCCCTCGCAGTCGGCGAGGATGTCGCGTACGACGGTGCGCTCCTGCTCGGTCATGCCCGTGGAGGCGTCCGCGCCCAGCGGGTAGAACAGCGGCCGGACGGCGATCGCGGTGCCGGACAGGTGGTTGGACTCGAACGGCGCCCCGATGTGGCGGTCGGCCGTGTGTCCCCGGACCTCCTCGGGGCGCAGCATGTCGATCTCGTAGGCGTATCTTCGGGCGACGTAGAGGAGGACGGTGGCCACGTCGCCCTCCACGAGGGGCACATCGACGTTGGTGCCCTCGACACGATGGGTGACCGCCTGGTCGACGACCGGCCAGCCGTTCTGCGACGTGGTGCCCTTCCAGGCGCGTTCGGCGGGCGCGGCCACGGCGGCGCCGGCGGCGGGCACGAGGAGGGCTCCGGCGGTCAGGCCGGCGGCGAGGCCGAGAGTGTGACGGCGGGTGAGTCCGGGAGCGATGTCGCTCAACGCTTGTGTTCCTTCCGGTAGCGGGCGACGGCGAGCGCGACCAAACACGCGGCAGCCAGCCCGAAGCTGATGAACAAGGCAGGAACGACCCAGGGGGAGACGAGATCCTGCGTCCGCCCGTCGTCCCAGTGACAGGCCGCGCGCGGCGGGAGGAACCGGTCCTCGAACCGGTTCCAGTCGGGCCGTGGCCACGAAGGGGCGTCGCACATGCGGGCGGGATCGGCGAACAGCACCTGTCCCGCGCCCCACAGGTAGGACAGCCCGGCGACGACCGCGCATCCGACGACGGCGTTCCGGCCGCGCCGTCCCCCGGGGATCCTCAGGCACAGCAGGCCGAGGCCCACGATGATCAGGGGGACGACCCAGCTGGGCATGGACGGCTCCTAACGGAACGAACTCTTGTGACGGGCCAGGGACTTCGCCTGGTCGCGGCGCTCAAGACCGGCGCGGGCGACCAGCACGTCCGCCCAGCCCCGGCAGTATTCCCTGAGCCGGTCCGGCGGGAAGAGGTTGGGCAGGATCACGCCTTCCTCCGCCGTGGTGAGGACGAGATAGGTCCGCCCTGCGGCGATGAGGTTGTGCGGGGTGGTCAGGATGTCGAACGCGGCGTCCGTGGCGGTGGCGGCCTTTCCGCCGAACCTCTTGGCGTAGTAGTCGCGGAAGCGGGTGCCTCCGCCCGTCTGTTCGTACTGCGCGCGGACCGCGGCGGCGATGGACTTGCCGGCCAGCATCTGCGCGGCCAGGAGGTAGCCGTCGGCGTCCTCCACGAGGTCGTTGTGCCCGAAGGAGGAGACCACCCCGGTCTGGCCGAGGCGTTCGACGCAGTAAATGTAGCCCGAGGCGATGCTGTCGCTGTCGCGGCGCCAGTCGCCGTAGAAGGTCATGAGGTCGCCGGCCCAGCCGGACACGTCGCCCTCGTTCGCCGTGCTCGCGTTGGACGGGCTGGGCTTGATCAGGTGGCCGCCCGCGGTGGCCAGGAGATGGTGCGGGTCCAGGGAATCGCCGGTGAACGGGTCCGTGAACGCCTCCAGCAGTTCCGCGCCGCGGCTGTCGGCGTACTCGACGATTCCCAGTCGATGCTGCTGATGAGCAACTGCCACTGCTTGCCGGCGTACCGCTTCTGCCGGTAGTAGTCCGTGACCAGCCGGTTCGCGTCGCCCTTGCCGTAGTTCTGGGCGAGGGTGTGGAGCCGCTCGATGTTCGCGATGAAGTTGGCGGCGGGGGAAACGGCCCGGTTGACGCTGTTCTGGCCCTGGTCGCTGCGCGGCCGGTGCACGTCGCGGTCCAGGTAGAAGACGTCGGAGCCGTTGGTGACCTTGTACTCCTTGATCTGGTTGAAGGACCAGTTCTGCGGGAGCGGCATGCCGAGGTTGCCGGAGAAGCCCCAGGACATCCCGGACACGAACGAGTAGACGGCGTCGGTGGCCTGCGTGACCTGGGCACACACGTTCCTGGATCCGTAGACGCCGTGCAGGTACCGCTTGCCCTTGGACGACAGGCCGGAGGTGACGCCGCGGAAGTACTCCAGGATGCGCGGCATGTCCTCGACGGTGGCGACGTAGTCGACCGCGAAGTAGATGATGGTGCCGCGGTTGAAGCCGAAGTGCACGGCCTGGTCGTGGGCCCACTGGCCGTGCTTGCGGCCGTTGGCCCAGGTGTACTCGGACAGGCTGCGCCCGTGGTCCTGGAAGATCGGGAAGACGCGTATCCCGGCGGCGAAGATGGTGCCGAGTTCGCCCTCCTCGAGCATCTTCGAGCCACCGCCGGCGGACGCCTCGTTGAGGTACCGGCCGACGTAGCGGTAGCCGTCCGCGTACATCCGCGACGCCCTGGACGGGGTGATCGTGTACGCGGTGTCGGAGCCGGTGGCCGGCCGGTCCGGGTCGCCCATGGACACCAGGAGTTGCGCCCAGGTCTGGTAATCACCCACGCCCGAGACCTGACCGCTCGACGATTCGAGGGCGGAGAACTTCTGGAATCCCTTCAGCCACCCGGCGACGTCACCGTCCCACGTATCGGTGAAATGGGTTCGCTGGTCGTCTTCCGGCGCACTCGCGATCGGTTCGTTGAAGACGCATGCCGCGGAGAACAGCTGCATCCAGATACCCGAAGAGCCGGGGCCGACGGCATTGGCCTTCAGACCGGCAATGGTGCCGGGGCCGAAGTTTCCGGTCGCATCGGCTTCGGATATGCCGATCTCCATCTGTATCGCCTTCATCAGCGCCTGCTGGACATCACGGGAGTAGTGGCCGTCCGTGGAGCGACTGCGGTGTCCCCGCCCCAGTACCCCTTGCAGAACAGGGCGTGGCGCAGGATCTTGACGATGTTCTTGTTCTTCTGCCAGCCGATGCCGATGGTGCCGAGGGCCTGGACCTTGGCGAGGGTGCCGGCGCCGAAGTTCGCGACGACAGGGCTGATGCCGAGTTCGTGCTGCAGTCCCATGGTCAGCGAGTACATGACGGGCCAGCCGGTCTTTCCGTCTTCCGGGCATCTCGCATAGCCCGAAACACCGCCGTATGTGGCGTTGACCCATTTCTGCGCAGCCAGAACCTTCTCATCCGCCATGGCGGAATAGGGGAGTTCGCCGACTTGGGCGGGGAGGGAGTCGTTGTGCCGTTTTCACCCCCGGAAGTCTCAATTCCGGGGGCGAGAATACGCCAGGTGATCATTAATCGGTCAGAATGCTCAGGCGCCACCACCCTTGGCCGAGCGTCCGAACTCCTCGTTCAGCACGGACAGCCGGCGCCAGTACTCGTCCTCGTCGATCTCGCCGGAGGCGAAGCGGTGGCCGAGCACGGCGATGGGCGAGTCGTTCTCGACGGTGGGCTGCCGCCAGGGGCCGCCCCGGCGCCCGCGCCACACGGTGCGGCGCAGCAGCACGATGCCGCCGCCGATCACCAGCGCCCAGATCAACGGGAAGAACAGGATCCACGGGCCGGGCCCGCTGCCGTCGCCGAAGTTCGCCAGGGTCTGCATGTCGTCCAACTCCTCGGATGCGTTGCCGCGATGTTCTGTGTGTGCTTCCGAGAGTCGTCCCGCAAGGGGTGCCCCGTCGTCGTACGGCCAGCGGCAGTGTGCGTACCTCGCGGGGAGTAGGCGAACGGGTCCCGGGTGCTCCTTACGGTCTCGACTTCTGTAACTACTGGTATGTACAGTGAGGGCATGAGCACCTCGGAACGGCTGATCGAGTCCACCCGCGAGCTGCTGTGGGAGCGCGGCTACGTGGGCACGAGCCCCAAGGCGATCCTGGAGCGCGCAGACGCCGGGCAGGGCAGCATGTACCACCACTTCAAGGGCAAGCCCGCTCTCGCACTGGCCGCGATCCGGCGGACCGCCGAGGAGATGCGGGCTACCGCCGAGGGAGTACTCGACGGCCCCGGAACGCCGTACGAGCGCGTCGAGGCGTATCTGCGGCGCGAGCGGGACGTGCTGCGGGGGTGTCCGATCGGCCGGCTGACCATGGACCCGGACGTGATCGCGAGCGACGAACTGCGTGCCCCGGTCGAGGAGACCCTGGACTGGCTCCGGGGGCGGATCGCCGGGATCGTCGAGGCGGGCAAGGAGCAGGGCCAGTTCGTGCCCTCGCTGGACGGCGAGGAGATCGCGGCGGCGGTCGTGGCCACTGTCCAGGGCGGTTATGTCCTGGCCCGCGCCTCCGGCTCCCCCGCCGCGTTCGACGCGGGGGTGCGGGGGTTGCTCTCGCTGCTGGCACCCCGTCCCGCCTGAGGAGGCTTCCGTGCACGCCATGCAGTACGAACTCGCCCTGCCGGCCGACTACGACATGGGCGTCATCCGCGACCGGGTCGCCCGTGTGGGGCGGCTGCTCGACGACTGGGACGGCCTCGGCCTCAAGGCCTATCTGATGCGCGAACGCGGCCTGCGCGGCTCGCCGGTCAATCAGTACGCGCCGTTCTATCTGTGGAACACCGTGGAAGGCATGAACTCCTTCCTGTGGGGCGGCGGGTTCCAGCGGCTCGGTGACGACTTCGGGCGGCCGTCCGTGCGGCAGTGGACGGGGCTCGCGTACGAGGAAGGGGGCGGGTCCCAGGCGCGGTTCGCGGTGCGGCACCGCCGACCGGTCCCCGATGGGGGGCTGTTGGCCGAAGTGGTGGCGGACGCGGTGGGCGAGGCCCGGCGGCTGGCGGCGCAGGACGGGGCCCTGCTCGCGGCGGCCGCCGTCGACACGAGCCGGTGGGAGCTGGTGCACTTCTCGCTCTGGGATCACGACACGCCCAAGGCCGACGGTGACGTGTTCGAGGTGCTGCACCTCTCGGCGCCCGGCCTGGACCGGCTGCCCCGGGGGCGTCGGTGGTGACCGCGATACGCACGGTCCTGGGGGACATACCCCCTGAAGACCTGGGCGTGTGCGATGCCCACGACCATCTGTTCTTCGGCAGTCCCCGGCTGCCCGGCCAGGAGCTGCGCAGCGTGGCGGCGGCGCGGGCGGAGCTGGCCGCGTTCCGGGAACAGGGCGGCGGGGCCGTGGTGCAGTGGACGCCGTACGGGCTCGGGCGGCGGGCCGCCGATCTGCCGCCGCTGTCCCGGGAGACCGGCGTGCACGTGGTCGCCGCGACGGGTCTGCACCAGGCCGTGCACTACGACGAGGACACGCTCGCCGGGCTGCGGGGCCGGCTGGCCGACCTCTTCGTCTCCGAACTCACCGAGGGCATCGGGGTGTCGGGGGTACGGGCGGGGCTCGTCAAGGTCGCGGGTGGGTTCCATGCCCTGGACGCGCACGCGCGCTGGACCATGGAGGCGGCGGCCGAGGCGCATCACGCCACGGGGGCGGCCATCGCCGTGCACCTGGAGCTGGGCACGGGCGCGCTCGACGTACTGGACCTGCTGTGCGGGGAGTTGGGGGTGCCGCCGCACCGTGTGGTGCTCGGGCATCTCAACCGCTCCCCCGACCTCGTGGTGCACCGGCAGGCGGCGGAGTCCGGCTGCTATCTGGCCTTCGACGGGCCGTCACACGCCCACCACGCCACGGACTGGCGGATGCCGGACGCCGTACGGGCCCTCGCCGACGCCGGGTTCGGCGACCGGGTGCTGCTGGGCGCGGACACCACCACGGCCGCCGCCCGCTCGGTGGGCGGCGGCCCCGGGATGCCGTATCTGCTGCGCCGGGTGCGGCCCCGGCTGGTCCAGGCCGTGGGCGAGGACCTGGTGAGACGCGTCCTCACGGAGAACCCGGGCCGGGCGTTCGCGGTGGAGTGGCGCTGACCGGCGTGGTCGCCGCCTCAGCCTCCGGCCTGGTCACTGTCCTTCAGCTCGCCCCAGCCGTGCCAGCGGTCGACCTCGATCCAGGCGCTGACCCGGGGGCGGACACGGTCCGGGTAGGGCTTTCCGATGTAGTGCCGGGCGAGGCGGTCGATGTCGGCCAGGCCCTCGTCGTCGTACATCTCGGTGACCCGGCCGATGAGGGTGACGTGGGTGTACCAGTCGTCGCCGGCGAGGACGGTGAGGGTGACGCGCGGGTCGCGGCGCAGGTGCTTGAGGCGTACCCGGCCCTCGTCGAGGTTGATCAGGACACGGCCGTCCTTCCACACGTACCAGGTGGCGGTGGAGACGGGCGTGCCGTCGGAGCGCAGCGTGGCCATGACGCACGGGTTGGGCCGGCTCAGCAGGGCGTCGGCCTCGGGCGGCAGCGGCGGCTTGGACATACGGGAACCTCCTGGGTCGATCAGGTGGCCGGCTTCTCGTCGAAGCTGGCGAAGTAGGCGGCGACCATGTCCTCGTCGCCGTGGCCCTGGGCGGCGGCGCGCTCCATGCGGGTGGCGGCCGCTTCGGCGACGTCCAGGCGGACGCCGTTGCCCGTACCGGCCTGGACGATCAGTCGGGCGTCCTTGGCGGCGGTGGTCACCGTGAACTGCGGCGGCGTGAGCCGGTCGTCGAGGACCAGCTCGGACTTGGCGCGCAGATAGCCCATGTCGAGCGGGCCGCCGGCGACGAGGTCGAAGAAGGCGTGCGGGTCGACATCGAGGGCCTTGGCCAGCGCCAGGGCCTCACCGGCGGCGGCCGTGACGGCGAGGACCCAGCTGTTGGCGACCAGCTTCAGCCGGGTGGCACCACCCGCGGCCCCGTCCTCTCCGGTCCACACGGTGCGGGCGCCGACGGCGTCGAAGACCGGCGTCACCCGGTCCCGCCCTTCGGCGGGCCCGGCGGCGAGCACGGTCAGCTGCCCGGCCTCGGCGGGCTGACGCGTGCCCAGGACGGGCGCGTCGTAGAAGACCAGGCCGTGCTCGCGGGCGAAGGCGGCCAGATCGGCGATGCCCTCGATGCCGGCGGTGGTGGACTGCGCCCACACGATGCCGGGACGCAGGGCCGGGGCGGCCTCGCGCATCGTCTCCAGGGCGGCCGGACCGTCGTAGAGCATGGTCAGGACGACGTCGGTGTCACGCACCGCCTGTGCGGGCGTGTCGACGATCCGCACGCCCTCGGCGGCCAGCGGCTCGGCCTTGGCACGCGTGCGGTTCCAGGCGCGGACGGTGTGTCCGGCCCGGGCGAGGTTACGGGCCATGGCTGCGCCCATGATGCCGGTGCCCAGGACGCTCACGGTGAGCTTGTCGGTCATTGCGCGTCAACTTCCTCGGTGGTGCGGTGCGGGCGTACTGCCTCCGAACCAGCCTGCCCGCTCTGGGCGAGCCTGCCCGGGAGCGGCGCGGGCACGCCTGTGCCGAAGATGCCGTCCGGATCGGCTAGCTCAGCGCCCCGAGCGGATCGTCCAGCACCGGCTGCCATGCCAGTTCCGCCGCGCCGACCAGGCTGTTGTGGTCGAGGGTGCACGGGAGGATGGGGACGCCGCCGCTCTGGCCCCAGAGGCTGCGGTCGGCGACGACCGCGCGGAGGCGGTCGGGGTCGGCGTCCAGGAGGGTGCGGTGGAGGCCGCCGAGGATGATGCGGTCCGGGTTGAGGATGTTGACCAGGCCGGCGAGGCCGAGGCCGAGCCGGTCGATGAGGGCCTCGGTGGCGGTGCGTACGCCCGGGTCGTCGTAGTGGTGGCGGACCAGGTCGATGGACTGCTGGAGCAGGGACACCTCGGGGCCCGGGTCGCGGCCCGCCGCCGTGAGGAAGGCCAGCGGGTCGGTCTCGACGTCCAGACAGCCGCGGCTGCCGCAGTGGCAGGGGCGGCCCTCGGGGTGCACGGTGAGGTGTCCGACCTCGAGGGCGAGGCCCGAACTGCCTCTGTGGAGGCGGCCGTCGAGGACGAGCGCACCGCCGACGCCCCGGTGGCCGGTGGCCACGCACAGCAGGTCGCGGGCGCCGCGGCCGGCGCCGTGCCGGTGCTCGGCGAGCGCGGCGAGGTTGACGTCGTTCGCGGCGAAGGCGGGTCCGTCGATGCCGGCCGCGCGCACCTGCTCGGCGAAGATGTCGCGGACGGGCGCGCCCGCGGGCCACGCCAAGTGGAGCGGGTTGAGCGCCAGGCCCTCGGGTTCGGCGACCGCGGACGGGACGGCGAGTCCGGCGCCCACACACCGGCGCCCCGTCTCGCGCAGCAACTCGGCGCCCGCCATGACGACGGAGGCGAGCACCTTCGCCGGGTCCGCGTCGACGACCTCGCAGCCGGGCGCGGTGGCGACGATCCGGCCGCCCAGCCCGACCAGCGCCGCCCGGAACCCGTCGGCGTGCACCTGCGCGGCGAGCGCGACGGGGCCGTTCTCGGCGACGGACAGCCGGTGCGAGGGCCTGCCCTGGGATCCGGCCGCCGCGCCGGGCCGGGCGTCGACGCGGATCAGCCCGAGCGCCTCCAGCTCGGCGGCGACCGCGCCGGCCGTCGCCCGGGTCACTCCGAGCTCGGCGGTGAGTACGGCCCGGGTCGGCGCGCGTCCGGTGTGGACGAGTTCCAGCGCGGGTCCGAGCGCCGCGCGCCCCCGGTCCAGCCGCGTCCTCGAGGTGCTCCCGTCCCCCGCCTGCCGGGGGTCCGCCTTCCCGCTCATGAGGGCGAGTCTCCCATGATCCGCCGGGCCCGCGGCCTACAGACCGCTGACCCGGAGCGTGATGTTGAGCCGTCCGGTCAGGCCCAACCCGGGCGGTGCCGTGCCCCCGTGTACCCGGGGGACGCCGTGGTAGGCGAGCCGGGACGGGCCGCCGAAGACGAACAGGTCGCCGCTGCGCAGCTCGACGTCGGTGTAGGGCCGGGTGCGGGTCTCGGTGTTGCCGAAGCGGAAGACGCAGGTGTCGCCGAGGCTCAGCGACACCACCGGCGCGTCCGACTTCTCGTCGCCGTCGCGGTGCATGCCCATGCGGGCGTCGCTGTCGTAGAAGTTGATCAGCGCGATGTCGTACTCCGCCGCCACCGGGTCGCCCAGCGCGTCCCGCACCGCTCGGCGGCCCAGCTCATCGAGCCACTCGGGGAACGGCTTGACCGGGGTGCCGTCGCCGTCGGCCACCGTGCGGGCGTAGGCGTACGGGTACCAGTGCCAGCCCAGACAGACCTGCCGGGCGGTCATCGTGCCGCCGCGGGGTGTGCGGACCGTGCGCAGTCCGGCTGGTGGGCGGGCCCATGCGCGGCAGGCGTCGAGCAGCGCGCGCTGGTGTTCCGCGTCCAGCCAGTCCGGTATGTGCACCGCGCCGGGTGCCACCTGCGTACGGGCCCTGGGGAACAGCTCGCCGTCCATGCTTCCCATCCTGCCCGACACGGCCTGAGCTGCGGCTCGGCTAGCCTTGACGCACGATGAACGACCGTATGACGACGCCGTGGGGCGAGTTCGCGCCGACCCGTTTCCCCGAGGATCCGCGTGAGAGGCTGCGCGCTTGGGACGCTTCCGACGAGTACGTGCTGAGGCATCTGGCGCAGGAGCGGGTCCCGCTGTCGGGCACGGTCGTGGTCGTCGGGGACCGGTGGGGCGCGCTGGTGACGGCGCTCGCGGAGCACCGGCCGACGCAGATCACGGATTCCCACCTGACCCAGGAGGCGACCCGGGCCAACCTGGCGCGGCACGGCGTCGAGCCCGGCGCGGTCCGGCTGCTCACCACGCAGGATCCGCCGCCCGACCGCGTCGACGTCCTCGTGGTGCGGGTGCCGAAGAGCCTGGCGCTGCTGGAGGACCAGTTGCTGCGGCTGGCGCCGGCGGTGCACGAGGGGACCGTTGTCGTGGGCACGGGGATGGTGAAGGAGATCCACACCTCGACGCTCCAGTTGTTCGAGCGGATCCTCGGACCGACCCGCACCTCGCTCGCCGAGAAGAAGGCCCGGCTGATCTTCTGCACGCCGGATCCCGCGCTGGAGCGGCCCGCCGGTCCATGGCCGTACGTCTACACGCTGCCGGACGGCATCGGCCCGGCCGCGGGAGGCACCGTCGTCAACCACGCGGGTGTCTTCTGCGCCGACCGGCTCGACATCGGCACCCGGTTCTTCCTGCGGCATCTGCCGAGCGGCCGGGGCGGCCGGCGGGTGGTGGATCTGGGGTGCGGCAACGGCGTGGTCGGTACGGCGGTGGCGCTGGCCGACCCGGAGGCCGAGGTGCTGTTCGTGGACGAGTCGTTCCAGGCCGTGGCCTCGGCGGAGGCGACGTACAAGGCGAACGGGGTGCCGGGGCACGCCGAGTTCCGGGTCGGGGACGGGCTGGCCGGCGTGCCGTCGGACAGTGTCGACCTGGTTCTCAACAACCCGCCGTTCCACTCCCACCAGGCGACGACGGACGCCACGGCCCGGCGGATGTTCACCGGGGCGCGGCGCGCGCTGCGGCCGGGCGGCGAGCTGTGGGTGATCGGCAACCGGCATCTGGGCTACCACGTCACACTGCGGCGGATCTTCGGCAACAGCCGACTGGTCGCCAGTGATCCGAAGTTCGTGGTGCTGAAGGCCGTCAAGCGGTAGCCGGGCGAGGGTGCGTGCCGGGCGTCGCGACGCTGCGGAGATCCATCAGAAGGCCCCTAGGGTCCGGAGGGCTCTCGCCACCGCCCGTGTCATCGCCTCTCGCGCCACCGTGAGGTAGCCGCGCGGGTCGACGGCGTCGGGGCGCTCGGCGAGGAAGTCCCGGACGGCGCCGGTCAGCGCGATGTTCAGGGCCGTACCGATGTTGACCTTGGCGATGCCGCCCGCGACGGCCGCGGTGAGTTCGTCGTCCGGGACGCCGGAGGAGCCGTGCAGGACGAGCGGGACGTCCAGGGCGGCCGACAGACGCTTGAGGAGGGCGTGGTCGAGAGTCGCGGTGCGGGTGGTCATGGCGTGGGCGCTGCCGATGGCCACGGCCAGGGCGTCCACCCCCGAGTCGGCGACGAAGGCCCGGGCCTCGTCGGGGTCGGTGCGGGCGCCGGGGGCGTGCGCGTCCAGCGGGGGCCTGCCGTTCTTGCCGCCGATCTGCCCCAACTCGGCCTCGATCCACAGCCCTTGCGCGTGTGCCCAGTCGACGGCCGCCCGGGTCGTGGCGAGGTTCTGGGCGTAGGGCAGCCGGGCCGCGTCGTACATCACGGAGCTGAAGCCGGCCTCCGCCGCCTGGTACAGCAGGGCGTCGCTCTGTACGTGGTCGAGGTGCAACGCGACCGGTACGGCGGCGCGTTCGGCCTCGGCGACGGCCGCGCGGGCGAGCGGGAGCAGCCGCCCGCCGCGGAACTTGACCGCGTTCTCGCTGACCTGGAGCACGACGGGGGCGTGCGCGGACTCGGCGCCCGCGATGACGGCCTCGACGTGTTCCAGCGTGATGACGTTGAACGAGGCGACCGCCGAGCGGGCCGCTGCGGCGCGGGTGACGAGCTCGCCGGTGGTGGTGAGGGGCACGGTGCCTCCAGGGTCAGTGGGCGAGGATCACCGAGGTCAGTGAGTGAGGATCACCGAGCGGGTGAGATGGCGTGGGCTGTCCGGGTCGAGGCCGCGTGACGCGGCGACGGCGACGGCGAGCCGCTGGGCGCGGACGAGTTCGGCGAGCGGGTCCAGGGCTCCGGCGATCCACAACGCGCCCGTGCCGCGGACCTGTTCGGCGAGACCGTCCGGCGCGTCCCCGAACATCCAGGTCGCGGTGCCGCCGGTGGTGACGCTGATGGGACCGTGCCGGTACTCCATCGCCGGGTAGGCCTCGGCCCAGGCCAGCGATGCCTCGCGCATCTTCAGTCCGGCCTCGTTGGCCAGGCCGACGGTCCAGCCGCGGCCCAGGAAGGCGAACTGGGCGCATTCCACCAGGCCTTCGGGCAGGGGTTCCGCCAGGGCGGTGCGCGCGTCGGTGACGGCCGTGTCGGGGTGGAGTCCCAGATGGGCGCGGAGCAGGGTGAGGGCGGTGGTCGCGAACCGGGTCTGTACGACGGAGCGTTCGTCCGCGAAGTCGAGGACCGCGAGCTCGTCGGCCGCCGTCGTCACGGGCGTGTCCGGGTCGGCGGTGATCGCGGTGGTGCGGGTGCGGCCCTTCAACCGGCCCAGCAGGTCGAGGACTTCGGTCGTGGTGCCGGAGCGGGTGAGGGCGACGACCCGGTCGTAGCCCCTGCCGTACGGGAATTCCGAGGCGGCGAACGCGTCGGTCTCGCCCTGGCCGGCGTCCTCGCGCAGGGCCGCGGCGGCCTGCGCCATGAAGTACGAGGTGCCGCAGCCGACGATCGCGACCCGCTCCCCCGCCGCCGGCAGCACCTCCGCGTACCCCGCCGCCTCCGACGCGGCGCGGGTCCAGCACTCGGGCTGGCTGATCAGCTCGTCCTCGACATGCGTCATGCCGCACCCTCCGCTTTGATTGTTCCTGCAAGATATCGCGCTCTTTCGAGCAACATCAAGCATCGCGCGAGATCGGGTGCGCTAGGGTCGCCCGGAGATCGAGACGTGGAGGTGCGGATGTCGCGCGACGCCCGCTGGAAGGCGCTGCTGGACCTGCTCGTGGAGCGCGGCCGGCTGGACGTCGAGGAGGCGGCCGGGGAACTGGGGGTGTCGGCCG
This sequence comes from Streptomyces sp. NPDC056948, assembly GCF_042674225.1. Lineage (NCBI taxonomy): Bacteria > Bacillati > Actinomycetota > Actinomycetes > Kitasatosporales > Streptomycetaceae > Streptomyces > Streptomyces sp. NPDC056948. Next base: position 7,609 of record NZ_JBHUQX010000006.1, on the reverse strand, counting down.
CGACGATCCGCCGCGACTTCGACGGGCTGGCCGAGCAGCAGATGCTGGTGCGCACACGGGGCGGCGCGGTCGTGCACGGTGTGTCGTACGAGCTGCCGCTGCGCTACAAGACGGCCCGGCACGCCTCCGAGAAGCAGCGCATCGCGAAGGCGGTGGCTGAGCTGGTCGCGCCCGGCGAGGCGGTCGGGCTGACCGGCGGTACGACCACCACCGAAGTGGCGCGGGCCCTCGCGGTGCGCGGGGACCTCTCCTCCGGGTCGCCCGCGCTGACCGTCGTGACGAACGCGCTGAACATCGCCAATGAGCTGGCCGTACGGCCCCAGTTCAAGATCGTGCTGACCGGCGGGGTGGCCCGGGCCCAGTCGTACGAGCTGGTCGGACCGCTCGCGGACGGGGTGCTCGGGCAGATCACCGTCGATGTGGCGGTGCTCGGCGTGGTCGCCTTCGACGTCACGCACGGGGCGGCGGCGCACGACGAGGCCGAGGCCGCGATCAACCGGCTGCTGTGCGAGCGCGCGGAGCGGGTGGTCGTGGCCGCCGACTCCAGCAAGCTGGGGCAGCGGGCGTTCGCCCGGATCTGCGCGGCCGAGGCGGTGGACACGCTGGTCACGGACACGGCGGCCGACGCGGAGACGCTGCGCCGCTTCGAGGAGGCCGGGCTGCGGGTCGTCACGGTGTGACACGCGGCCGGTTCCCCCGTGCGGGCCTAAGCTGATAGCCAGGCGCTCGCCAGGGCAGGGAGGCTGCCATGCGGGGAACAGCGGACGGCCGGCGGTATCTGCCGATCGCCGAGCACGGGCTGATCGGCGACCTGCGCAGCGTGGCCCTGGTGGGGACCGACGGCACCATCGACTGGTACTGCTGCCCGGCCTTCGACGCGCCGAGCGTGTTCGCCTCGATCCTGGACGCGGAGCGCGGCGGCTGCTTCGAACTGGCGGCGACCGTGCCGGCCCGGACCAAGCAGTTCTACTTCCCCGACACCAACGTCCTGATGACCCGGTTCTTCACCGAGGACGGCGTCGGCGAGGTGCAGGACTTCATGCCGGTGGACGGCGAGCCGGCCGAGGCCGAGCGGCACCGGCTGATCCGGCGGGTGGTGTGCGTACGCGGCTCGATCCCGTTCCGTACGCGCGTGGCTCCCCGGTTCGACTACGGCACCCGGCCGCACACCGTCCGGCTGAACGGTGGGACGGCGCTCTTCGAAGCCGACGGGATGGCGCTCGCGCTGACCGCGACCGTGCCGCTGGAGGCCGACGGGCCGGACGTGCGCGGGGACTTCAAGCTCGGCGAGGGCGAGTCGGCGGTGTTCGCGCTGGACAAGGTCGGCGGCGAGGTGTCGCCCCGCCGGTGTGCGCGCACGGAGGCGGAAGAGCAGCTCGCGGCGACGGTGGCGTACTGGCGGGCCTGGCTGGCGTCGTCACGGTACCGGGGCCGCTGGCGGGAGATGGTGCACCGCTCGGCCCTGACGCTGAAGCTGCTGACGTACGCGCCGACCGGGGCGATCGTGGCCGCGCCGACGACGAGCCTGCCCGAACGGCTCGGCGGCGAACGCAACTGGGACTACCGGTACGTGTGGGTGCGCGACGCGGCGTTCTGCGTCTACGCCTTGCTGCGGCTGGGCTTCACCGGTGAGGCCGAGGCGTTCATGGACTTCGTGACCCGGCACATCAGCCCGGGCGACGGCAAGCACTCCGGCCCGCTGCAGATCATGTACGGCATCGACGGACGCGCCGACCTGCCCGAACGCACCCTCGACCACCTGGAGGGCCACGAGGGCTCCGCACCGGTACGGGTCGGCAACGCCGCGGCCGACCAGCTCCAGCTCGACATCTACGGTGCGCTGATCGACTCCATCTACCTCTACGACAAGTGGGCCAAGCCCATCTCCAGCGGCCAGTGGGACGACGTGTGCGCGCTGGTGGACTGGGTGTGCGCGCATTGGGACCAGCCCGACGAGGGGGTCTGGGAGACCCGGGGCGGCCGGAAGAACTTCCTGTACTCGCGGCTGATGTGCTGGGTGGCGATCGAGCGGGCCATCCGGATGGCCACCCGGCGCGGGCTGCCCGCCGATCTGCCGCGCTGGCGGGAGTGCCGCGACACGATCTACCGGCGGATCATGAGCCGGGGCTGGTCCGAGGAGCGCCGGGCCTTCGTCCAGCACGAGGACGGCGACGTGCTGGACGCGGCCGTGCTGATGATGCCGTTGACGAAGTTCATCGCCCCGACGGACCCCAAGTGGCTGTCGACGCTGGACGTCCTCACCGAGGAGCTGGTGTCGGACTCGCTGGTCTACCGCTACGACCCGCAGTCCAGTCCGGACGGTGTGCGCGGTGACGAGGGCACGTTCTCCATCTGCTCGTTCTGGTACGTCGAGGCCATGGTGCACGCCGGCCGGATCGATGAGGCGCGGCTCGCCTTCGAGAAGATGCTGACGTACGCCAACCATCTCGGCCTGTACGCCGAGGAGATCAGCCACACCGGGGAGCAGCAGGGCAACTTCCCGCAGGCGTTCACGCATCTCGGGCTGATCAGCGCGGCCTTCAACCTGGACCGGGCGCTCGGCTGAGGCTCAGTGCCCGTGGCCGTCGTCCGCATGCCCCTCGGGGGTACCGGGTTCAGCGGCCGCCGCCCCTCCTGCCCGGACAGTGAACGCCGCCGTGTGGACCTTTCCGTCGTGCTTGAAGTCGAGGAACAGGCGGTAGGAGGCGGCGCTGGGCGCCGTGGCCGTGAACGAGATCTCCGGGCCGGGCCTGGTCTTTCCGTCGCCGGGTTCGCCGTTCGGGTGGACGTGCAGGTAGGCGAGGTCGCCGGAGCGCAGGGCGACCAGATGGCCGTACGCGCCGAGGTAGGGCTGGAGGTCGGTGACGGGCTTGCCGGCCCGGGAGACCTTCAGTTTCAGTTCGCTCGCCTTGCCCGGGCGCAGGGCGCCGGCCAGCTCGACCTCGTAGCCGTTGGTCTCGGCCGCGGTGCTCGCCGGCGGGAGTTTCTTCGGCCGGTACGGGCCTGAGGCGGCGAGGTCCGCGCCGAGGGTGAGGTTCCGGGCGTCCTTCTTCGCCGGGGTGAAGTCGGCGAAAACACGGTAGCCGCCCGCGCGGGGCAGGTCGACGGGGATGCTCCAGGTGCCGTCGGCGGCGCGGGTGGGGTGCAGGTGGCGGTAGGTGACCAGGTCGCGTGAGGCCACGATGAGGTGGAGTTCCTTCTCGTGTTCGCGCTGGTAGGCGGTGACGGCCCGGCCGCCGCCGTCCCGGACGGTGAAGCGCAGGTCGGCCCGCTGTCCGGCGGTGACGCGCGGGGTCTCGAGGTCGAGGCTGTAGCCGTCCTCGGAGATCTGGAGTCCGCCGGCCGGGGGCGTCTCGTGTCCGGCGTGGCCGCCGCCGTCCTCCGGCTGCGGTGCGGGGCGGGTGTGCTCGTCCTCGTGTTTCGGCGGGGCGTCGGCGACGACGGGGTCGATGCCCTGTCCGACGCCGTAGGCCGTGCCGAACGTCGCGGCCAGGGCGGCGGCGAAGGCGGTGATCCTCAGTCCGGTGTTCATGGCCGTCGGCTCCTTCAGATGACCGGGCCTCCCGCTCGGATGCGGGGCCTCCATACAGCTCACCATACCCCTGGGGGGTATCGAGTCAAGTCATTCTCACGCTTGCATCCTATACCCCTCAGGGGTATACATGAACCCGGTGGGGGGGATACCCCCACCCCGTATCCTTCGCAGTACACAGAGGAGGCACCCGATGCCCGCCATCACCTACGCCGTAGCCGGAATGTCCTGCGGTCACTGCAAGGCCACGCTGACCGAGGCCATCGGCGAACTGGACGGCGTCAGCGGCGTCGACGTCGATCTCGGCGCCGGACACGTCACCGTCACCAGTGCCGCCGAGCCCGACGACTCCGTGATCGCGGAAACCGTCGACGAGGCCGGCTACGAGCTGACCGGGCGGGTCTGACCATGACCACCGAAACGGTCGGGACCGGCGCCGCGGTGGAACTCGCCATCGGAGGCATGACCTGTGCCTCCTGCGCGGCGCGCATCGAGAAGAAGCTCAACCGCATGGACGGGGTCACCGCCACCGTCAACTACGCCACCGAGAAGGCGAAGGTCAGCTACTCCGGTGACGTCTCGGTCGGGGATCTGATCGCCACCGTCGAGGCCACCGGGTACACCGCTCAGGAGCCGGCGCCGCCCGAGCACACCGCGCCCGAAGAGGCCGACGAACTCCGTCCACTGCGGGAGCGGCTGGTCGCGGCCGTGGTGCTGGCGGTTCCCGTCGTGGCCATGGCCATGATCCCGGCCCTCCAGTTCGAGTACTGGCAGTGGCTGTCGCTCACGCTGGCGGCGCCCGTCGTGACCTATGCGGCCTGGCCCTTCCACAAGGCGGCGTTCACCAACGCCCGGCACGGTGCGGCCACCATGGACACGCTGATCTCGGTGGGCACCTCGGCCGCGTTCCTGTGGTCGCTGTGGGCGCTGTTCTTCGGCACCGCGGGCACGCCGGGCATGACGCACCCCTTCGAGCTGACCATCGAGCGCACGGACGGCGCCGGAAACATCTACCTGGAGGCCGCCGCGGGCGTGACGGCCTTCCTCCTGGCCGGGCGGTACTTCGAGGCCCGTGCGAAGCGCAAGGCGGGGGCGGCGCTGCGGGCGCTGCTGGAGCTGGGCGCGAAGGACGTCACCGTGCTGCGGGACGGGGGCCGTGAACAGACCGTTCCGGTCGCGGAGTTGAGGGTCGGCGACCGCTTCCTGGTCCGGCCGGGCGAGAAGATCGCCACCGACGGGACGGTCGTCGAGGGTTCCTCCGCCGTGGATGCCTCGATGCTCACCGGCGAGTCCGTGCCGGTGGAGGTCGGCACCGGCGACCCGGTCACGGGCGCCACGATCAACGTCGGCGGGCGGCTCGTCGTGCGCGCCACGCGGGTCGGCTCCGACACCCAACTGGCCCGCATGGCCCGGCTGGTGGAGGACGCGCAGAACGGCAAGGCCGCGGCGCAGCGGCTCGCGGACCGGATCTCCGCCGTGTTCGTGCCGGTCGTGATCGCCCTCGCGCTGGGCACGCTGGGCTTCTGGCTGGGCAACGGCGCCGGGCTGACGGCCGCCTTCACGGCCGCGGTCGCCGTCCTCGTCATCGCCTGCCCGTGCGCCCTCGGTCTGGCCACGCCGACCGCGCTGATGGTCGGCACCGGGCGGGGCGCCCAGCTCGGCATCCTCATCAAGGGCCCGGAGGTACTGGAGTCGACACGCCGCGTCGACACCGTCGTCCTCGACAAGACCGGCACCGTCACCACCGGCCGTATGACCCTGCTGGCCGTGCACACCGCCGACGGCACCGACGAGGCCGAGGTGCTGCGGCTGGCCGGGGCACTGGAACACTCCTCCGAGCACCCGATCGCCCGTGCCGTCGCCGACGGGGCGCTGGAGAGGCTGGGCGGCGCGCTGCCCACGCCGGAGGACTTCGCCAACGTGCCCGGGCTCGGCGTCCAGGGCATCGTCGAGGGCCACGCCGTGCTCGTCGGGCGGGAGCGGCTGCTGGCCGACTGGGCGATGGAGCTGCCGGAGAGCCTGGCCCGCGCCAGGGCGACGGCCGAGGGCGCCGGGCGCACCGCCATCGCGGTCGCCTGGGACGGCGAGGCGCGTGCGGTGCTGGAGGTCGCCGACGCGGTGAAGGAGACGAGCGCGGAGGCGATCCGGCGGCTACGCGCACTCGGGCTGACCCCGATCCTGCTGACCGGTGACAACGAGGCCGTGGCCCGCTCCGTCGCCCGCGAGGTCGGCATCGCCGCGGAGGATGTCGTCGCCGAGGTGCTCCCGCAGGACAAGGTCGAGGTCGTCAAGCGGCTGCAGGCCGAGGGCCGTTCGGTGGCGATGGTCGGCGACGGTGTCAACGACGCCGCGGCCCTCGCCCAGGCCGATCTCGGACTGGCCATGGGTACGGGCACGGACGCCGCGATCGAGGCCGGGGACCTGACCCTCGTGCGGGGCGACCTGCGGGCCGCGGCGGACGCCATCCGCCTGTCGCGCCGGACTCTCGGCACCATCCGCTCGAACCTGTTCTGGGCCTTCGCCTACAACGTGGCGGCCCTGCCGCTGGCCGCGGCCGGACTGCTCACGCCGATGATCGCCGGGGCGGCCATGGCCTTCTCCTCGGTCTTCGTCGTCGGCAACTCGCTGCGGCTGCGCACCTTCCGGGCCGCCGGCTGAAGCGGTCGCGGGACTGAGACGGCGGCCCCGGTCAGCGGTGGTGCCACACCAGCGTGTAGCGCCAGAACAGGCGGCGGCGCAGGCGGGCACCGGGCAGGACGGCACGGGCCTCGCGGAGGATCTCGGGGAAGGTCATGTCCGCCGGTCTCGTGGGGGCGGTCATGGAGGCCGGGCGTGCTGCCCGGCGGCCCCGGTTCTTCACCAGGGCCATGACGATGTTGAGGGGGATCGACGCGATGCCGAGGACGTGGTCGGTGGGGGTCTGTTCCCGCGAGACCCCGACGACGACCAGCGTGCCGCCGGGGGCCAGACGCTCACGAAAGGCCTTGAGGGTCTCGGTGAACGGCAGGTGGTGGAGCACGGCGACGCAGGTGATGACGTCGTACGACCCGTCGGGAAGCCCGGTCGGCACGTCGGCCACCGCGTAGGTCACCGGAACCGTCGCCGGGGTCAGCTCCCGCGCCCGGGCCGTGATCGCCGGGTCGGCGTCGATCCCGTGCACCTGTTCGGCCCGGGTGGCCAGCAGCCGGGCGAGGTCGCCACTGCCGCACCCCACGTCCAGGGCACTGCCCGCACGCGTGGGCAGTTGCCGCAGGATCCAGCGGTGGAAGTGGGCGTTGTGGTCCCAGGGGCGGGCGGAGTGGAAGCGGTCGAGTGCGCGCAGGGCCCGGTGCAGCGGTGGCGTCATGCCGCAAGTTCACCAGGTCGCCCGGACAGCCGTGCCGAGCCCGGCTCACGGCTCACGCCCGCCTCACGGCTCACGGATGGCCGTCCGCCGCGTGGGCACTCGGCAGGTACCGGCCCGCGGGGGCGCCGAGCGTGCGCCCGGCGTGAGCCGGTACCTTGCTGGGGAAAGGCCACTGCGGGGAGAAGCACATGACCGATCCGACGATCACAGACGCGGACGCCCCCCGTCCGCTGCCGAGCGGAGGGAAGCCCGCGAGCGGACCCGGCCGGCTCCTGGCCGCCGTACTCGGCGATCTCAGGGCCGTGGACGGCGCCCTGTACGCGGCGGTGGCCGCCACCCCCACGCCCACCCTCGACCGGACGCTGCGCCACCTGTCCCACGCGGCCGACCACTCCAAGATCTCGTTCGGCATCGCCGCCGCCCTGGCGCTGGCCGGGAAGCGCCCGCGCCGGGCCGCGGTCGTCGGCGTCGGGGCGATCGCCGTCGCGTCGGCCTCCGCCAACCTGCTCGGCAAGCGGCTGGTGCGCCGGGCCCGGCCGGACCGGGAGGCGGCCCGGGTGACGGTGGACCGGCATGTCCGGATGCCCACGTCGGCCTCCTTCCCGTCCGGGCACACGGCGTCGGCGGTCGCTTTCGCCACCGCCGTCGGTGTGGTCCTGCCGCCCGCCGCGGTGCCGCTCGGGGCGCTGGCGAGCGCCGTCGGCTACTCCCGCATCCACACGGGCGTGCAC
>NZ_JBHUQX010000005.1:0-59175 GCF_042674225.1 Streptomyces sp. NPDC056948 | reverse complement strand
CTCCCACCGTGTGGGAGAACGGCCGCCGTCGTACGAACGGAGAATGAGGTCAGCTCACTCGACCCGGCCCCACTCCAGGCAGCGAGTCGCCGCGTACCGCTTCTTGCCGCCCCAGTTGACCTCGTGCCAGCGCTTCTCGGTCGGCGAGTTGCTGGTGCACTTGTAGCTGCCGCCGTCGACCGCGCTGCACCCGGCGACCCAGCACTTGACGATCTTCCCCTTCTTCAGGGTGCCGACCTTCCGTGCGGTGGTGCTGGGCTTCTCACGGATGCTGACGTCCCGGACGTCGCTCCAGCCGCCGCCCCAGTCCTGCGCGGCCGCAGGACCGGCCTTGAGCTCCGGGGCCGCCGAAGCGCCGGAGTTCATGGTGGCCATGAGGCCCACGGAGGCGATGCCGACCATGGCCAGCCTTGTGATCTTGTTCAATTGTTCCCCCAGCAAAAAGGTCGATCTTTGGTCGTCCGTGATCTTAGGTGGGAAGAGGAAGATCGGCCAGAGGTTTTCGGTCACCTGTGCCCTACGCCGCGGACGCCTCGCTCGTCACCGTGACCCGCCTCAGCAACTCCTCGTACACGCCCCTGTCGAACTCCCCCGCGACCGGCGCCGCCGACAAGGCTCGCCACCGGTTCCGCGATCCACAGCCGCACCGGCCAGGTGTCGGGGAAGATGCCGATGTCTGCTGGATCAGCTGTGGCTGAAGGCCGGCCAGGTCAAGGACTAGGCAGGAAGACACCGTCGGCTCCCGGCGACCCGACGGTGTTCAGACCTGTATGCGGGCTGTTCCTCAGGCCCAGTCGGTGCAGGAATTGAGCAGGGTGTCACCTTCGAATCTGGCCACCTGCACGCCGATTTCGTGGAGCCCTGCATCGTCCGAAGCGCTGCTGGTCCAAGTCTTGGTCGTTCCCGATCCGTCGAAGTTCTTCCTCCAGGGCCAGTTCACTCTTTTGCCGTTGTACTGCTCGCTGACCAGCCTCATTCGCACGTGGTGGTTGTCTGGGCTGATGTCACTCAAGTTGAACTCCAGGCCGACCTTGGCCGTGGGGTCGTACCAGTTGGTGATCTTGATGGCACCCGAAGCCCCGGTAGTCGTACACCCTGCGTAAGCCGTAGGAGCGGCTGTTGCTGGACTGGTAGCGAAGGCGGTCAGCAGAAGAGCCGCTGCACCAGTGCAGGTTGCCAGATGCCTCTTTTTCACATTCGCCTCTTCGTTCGAATCTGACTGTGCATCGTCAATCTATATTGGCGATCACAGTTGAGGGTGAAGGGGTGGCGAAATGGCTAAAATGTTCCGATAGTGTCTGAATGTGATACGAGGACTGGAGACATGCGGGCACAACCGCGCGGGTTAGGCCGCACTGGCCTCCCCCGAAACCACCACCTGCCCCAGCAGCTCCGCATATGCCCCCTGGTCGAACTCCCCGGCCACTGGTGCTGCCACCGTCGCCGCGGACAAGGCCGTCGCCCGGGCCAGGCGGTCCGGCCAGGGGAGGTGTTCGATCAGGCCCGACAGCAGGCCCGCTACCGCCGAGTCGCCCGCGCCCGTCGGGTTGCCGCGTACCGGGGCCGGTGGGGTGGCGCGCCAGCGGCCGTCTCGGGTGGCTGCGAGCAGGCCCTCGGGGCCGAGGGACGCGACGACCGCGCCCGCGCCCCGGCGGCGGGCGTCCTGGGTGGCTCGCAACGGGTCGTGGGAGCCCGTCAGTTCTGCCAGTTCTTCGGCGTTCGGCTTGATGATGTCGGGGCGGGCGGCGACACCGCGGCGCAGTGGTTCGCCGCTGGTGTCGAGGAGGACCGGGATGCCGGCGGACCTGGCCGTGCGGACCAGCCCGGCGTACGCGCCCACCGGGACGCCGGGGGGCAGGCTGCCGCACAGAGCCACGGCGGAGGCGGTGGGGAGCAGGGCCTCGTAGGCCTCCTGGAAGGCCGACCACTCGGTGCGGGCGACCGTGGGGCCGGGTTCGTTGAGTTGCGTGGTGTCGCCGGACCGTTCGTCGACCACGGCGATCGTGCGGCGGGTCGCGCCCGTGATCGGGACCAGCGCGTCCACCACGCCCGGCACCGAGGCCAGAAGTTCCTGGACGACCCGGCCCGTCGCACCGCCCGTGAAACCGGTCACCGTCACCTCGTGCCCGAGGGCCGCGAGGACCCGGGCCACGTTGACGCCCTTGCCGCCGGGGCGTTCCGTCACCTCGGAGACGCGGTGGGAGGCGTGCGGCCTGAGGGACCGTACGCGGTAGGTGATGTCGAGAGCGGTGTTCAGCGTGACCGTGAGGATCACCTGGTTGACCTCCCCCGATGCAGAGACATGCGCTTGCCGCCGTGAACTTCCGGAGGCTCGATCATGCCAAAGAGACGGCGGTCGGCCCAGTCCTGGACTCGGCCACCGTCTCCCGACTGCGGGACGGATCAGCGCAGTTGGGGACCGACCACCCATTCGCCCCGGCGCATCACGCCCTTGAGGTCGAAGTCGGCGTCCAGGAGGACCAGGTCCGCGTCCTTGCCGGGCTCCAGGGAGCCGATGCGGTCGGCCATGCCGAGCAGGCGGGCGGGGGTCGCCGAGAGTGCCTGCACCGCGTCCTCGACCGACAGGCCGTCGACCGTGATCGCCCGTTTGAAGGCGCGGTCCAGGGTGAGGGTGGAGCCCGCGATCGTGCCGTCCTCGACCAGGCGGGCCACGCCCTCGGCGACCTCCACCTCCAGCGGGCCGAGCCAGTAGCGGCCGTCGCCGAAACCGGCCGCGTCCATGGCGTCCGTGATGAACGCCACGCGGTCCGCTCCCGCGTGGTGGAACGCCAGCCGGAGTGCGGCGGGGTGCAGATGCGTGCCGTCGTTGATCAGCTCGACCGTGATCCGGTCGTCCTCGAGGAGTGCGGTGATCGGGCCGGGGGAGCGGTGGCCGAGGGGCGGCATCGCGTTGAAGAGGTGGGTGGCGACCGTCGCGCCCGCGTCGATGGCCTCGACCGTCTGCTCGTAGGTCGCGTCCGTGTGGCCGATCGCCGCGATCACGCCCTGTTCGGCCAGGAGGCGTACGGAGTCCAGGCCGCCGGGGAGTTCGGTGGCCAGCGTGACCATCCTCGCCTGGCCCCGGGCCGCGTCGATCAGCTTGCGGACGTCCGCGGGGTGCGGGTCGCGCAGGAGGTCCTCGGCGTGGGCGCCCTTGCGGCAGGGGGAGATGAACGGGCCCTCGAAGTGGACGCCGGCGATCTCGCCCTGCTCGGCCAGCTCGCTCAGCAGGCCGGCCCGTTGGGAGAGGAAGTCCATGTCGCCGGTGACGGTGGAGGCGACCAGGGTGGTCGTGCCGTGCAGACGGTGGGTGTGGATGCCCTTGAGGATGTCCTCGGCCGAGCCGGAGGTGAAGGAGGCTCCGCCCCCGCCGTGGTTGTGGAGGTCGACGAAACCGGGGACCACGTAGTGGCCGGTCACGTCGATGACCTGGGCGTTTTCCGGGGTGGTGCGGCTGATGCGGGTGCCGTCGATGGTCAGTCGGCCGTTGTGGACGGAACCTGTGGGGAGGACCACGGTTGCGCCGGCCAGGACCGTGGGGGTTCCTGACGTTGCGGGGTGCGGGTTGTGTTGGGCTGGTCGCGCAGTTCCCCGCGCCCCTGGGGCCGTTGCCATCAGGTCGTTACCTCCGAACGGTCGGTGGATGCGAGGAGATCCCAGGCCAGCAGGCCCGCCCCGAGACAACCGGCACCGTCGCCCAGGGCCGCGGGGACGAGGGTCGGCTGTTTCTGGAAGGTGATGCGTTGGCGGACGGCCTCCCGCAGAGGCGCGAACAGCGTCTCTCCCGCCTCGGCCAGGCCGCCGCCGATGATCAGGGTGCGCGGGTCCAGCAGGGTGAGGGCCGTGACCAGGCCGTCGGCGAGGGCGTCGACGGCCTCCTGCCAGACCGCCCGGGCCCGCGGGTCGCCGGATTCGACGGCCTTCGCGCAGTCGGCCGCGTCCGCGTCCGGGTCGCCCGAGGCCGCGGCCCAGGCCTCGGTCACCGCCGCCGCCGACGCGAAGCGCTCCAGGCAGCCGCGCTGCCCGCACGGGCAGGGGGCTCCTGAGGGCCGTACGACGATGTGGCCGATCTCGCCCGCGAAGCCGTGCGCGCCCGACTCGACCCGGCCCTCGACGCCGATGCCGCCCGCGATGCCGGTGCCCAGCGCCACGAACAGGAACCGGTCGGCACCGCGGCCCGCGCCGACCCGGCCCTCGGCGAGAGCGCCGGTGCGCACGTCGTGGCCCAGGGCGACCGGGACGCCCAGCCGCTTCGCGAGCGCGTCGCGCAGGGGGACGTCGCGCCAGCCGAGGTTCGCCGAGTAGACGGCGACGCCCTCCGCCTCGTCGACGATGCCGGGCACGGCCACGCCGGCGGCGGCCGCGGGCGTGCCGAAGTGCTCGGCGCCGTGGGCGTGCAGCTCGGCGGCGAAGTCGAGGATGCCCGCGACGACGGCGTCCGGACCCTGGTCGCGTCCGGTGGCACGGCGGGCCCGGTGCAGCACCTCGCCCCCTGGCCCGGCCAGGGCGGCCTTCATTCCGGTGCCGCCCACGTCGAGGGCGATGACATGTCTCACGGAACACAGTGTGACCCGGGGACCCGCAAGAGGTCTAGTCCACTCACGTGGTGTAGACCTTATTCCGAATATCGAAAGTTTTCGGTGGCGGTGACGCCAGGGTTGGGGAAGTGCAGCGGTGCAGCGGCGGCGGATGGCAGGAACGATCGCGGTGGTGTCCGCACTGGGCATGACGGCGGTCCTCGGCGGCTGCGGCGTGACGGGCGGCTCGGGCGACGTGACCCTGAAGCTGGTCGCCGCCGAGTACGGCGACAGCAAGGCCAACAGCTCGAAGAAGTACTGGGACGAGCTCGTCGAGGAGTACGAGGCCGAGCACCCCGGTGTGCGGATCGACGTCAGCGTCTACTCCTGGAACGACGTCGACCGCAAGGTCCGGGAGATGGTCGCCGCCGGTGACCCGCCGGACATGGCGCAGATCGGCTCGTACGCCGGTTACGCGGCGCAGAACCAGCTCTACAAGGCCGACGAGCTGCTCTCCATACCCGTGCAGGCCGACTTCGTCGGGCAGCTCGCCTCCGCCGGGCAGGTGAAGGGCGTGCAGTACGGCATGCCGTTCGCCTCCTCCACGCGCGTGCTCTTCTACAACAAGACCCTCTTCGCCGAGGCCGGCATCACCCCGCCCAAGACCTGGGACGACCTGGCCGGCGATGCCGAGGCGCTCAAGGCGGAGGGCGTGACCTACCCGTACGCGCTGCCCCTCGGTCCGGAGGAGGCGCCGGCCGAGAGCATGCAGTGGATGCTCAGCGGCGGGGGCGGCTACACCGACACCGTCGACAGCTACGGCATCGACTCCCCGGAGAACGTCGACACCTTCTCCTGGTTGAAGGACGAACTGGTCGGCAAGGGCCTGAACGGGCCGGTCGCGCCCGGGGAGCTCAACCGGGCCGATGCGTACGCCGCCTTCGCCAAGGGCGAGGTCGGCATGGTCAACGGGCACCCGTCGCTGATGAACATCGCCGCGAAGAAGGGCGTCAAGTACGGCATGGTGCCGACGCCGGGCAAGGAAGGCACGAGCAAGTCCACGCTCGGTGTCGCCGACTGGATGACGGCCTTCCGCAAGAACGGCCACCGTGACCAGGTCGGCGACTTCCTCGACTTCGTCTACAGCGAGAAGAACGTGCTGGCCTTCTCCCGCGAGTACGACCTGCTGCCGGTCACCACCTCCGCGTCCGGGACCATGTCCGTCTCCGACCAGGACAAGCACCTCAGGCCGTTCCTGGAGGAACTGCTGACGTCCGAGCTCTACCCGGTCGGCAAGACCTCCTGGGCCGACGTCAGCGCCGAGATCAAGCAGCGGATCGGCAAAGCCGTCGCCCCCGGCGGCAGCCCCTCGGCCGTCCTGGGCCAGCTCCAGGCGGAGGCGTCCCGGGCGGAGAACGCCGAGTAGGCGCTGTCGGTGGCGGGCGCTACGGTGCCGGGCATGGACGAGGACACGGGTGAGCAGGGGCTCGGGCGCCGGGAGCGGGACATCCTCGCGCTCGAACGCCGGAGCTTTCCCGGCCCGGGCGCGAAGGAACGGGCCGTGCGGGAGGAGCTGGGGCTCGCCCCGGTGCGCTACTTCCAGCTCCTCAACGCCCTGCTGGACGATCCCAGGGCCCTTGCCCACGACCCGGTGACGGTAAATCGGCTGCGGCGGGTCCGGGATCGGCGGCGGGCTGAACGCTGAGGGCCGTGGGGTGTTCGACCGTTGCGGGGTGCGGGTGCGCTGTGGTCGCTCGCGCCCACGCGGCGGAGCCGCACATCGATACAGCCCCGCGCCCCTATGGGGCGCCTCTAGCCGAGCCGGTCCGCCAGTGCTGCCAGCAGCCGTACGACGCCCTCCGGGCCGGCCACCACCAGGTCCGCACGCTCCCGGAGCTCGGTCACCTCGTCGCTGCCGCTGCAGACCAGCAGGCCCGGGGTGCCGTCCGCGCGGAGGCGGTCGACTGCGGAGTAGGCGGGCAGATCGCCCAGGTCGTCACCGCCGTAGAGGACGGACCCCGCGCCGATCTCCCGGGCGAACTCGGTGAGGGCGACGCCCTTGTCCATGCCGGGCGGGCGCAGTTCGAGGACCATGCGGCCGGGCTCCACGATGAGGCCGTGGCGGCCCGCCAGGCCGGTGAGCGGCCCGCGCAGCAGTTCCAGGGTGGCCTGGGGGTCGGCGGCCCGGCGCGTGTGCACGGCCAAGGCCCGGCCCTTCTCCTCGATCCAGGTCCCCTGCGACGCTCCGAGCCGTTCGAGCAGTTCGGGCAGCTCCGTGCGGACGCCCGCGACTCCGGGATGCGGGGGCGGGGCGCTGATCTCGCCGGTACGGGCGTCCCACCGCTCGGCGCCGTAGTGCCCCAGCACGACGAGGTGCTCAAGTCCGGGAACGTCGGCGAAGCCGCCGTTGCGCACCGCCACCTCGGCGGGCCGGCCGGTGATCACCGCGACGGCGGCGACCTTCGGCGCGAGCGCGGCCAGCGCGGGCACCGCCTCGGGGTGGGCCCGGGCCTTCTCGGGATCGGCGACGATCGGCGCGAGCGTCCCGTCGAGGTCGAGACCGATCAACGCCTTGTCCGGGTGGGCGAGGAGAGCGTCCAGACCCTCCTGCCCGGCGTTGGTGGCGGGTGTCGGCAGTGCCTGCGGGCTCGTCACCGCTCAGCCCCTCAACGCGTCGAGCTGGTCCACGAACCACTGCGCCGGTGGCAGCGCGGTCGCCGCCGCCGCCAGCCGCTTGGCGCGCTCGGCGCGTTCCTCAGGGCGCATCGAGAGCGCCTCGTGCAGGGCCGCCGCCGTGCCGGTCACGTCGTACGGGTTCACCGTGATCGCGTCCTCGCCCAGCTCCTCGTACGCCCCGGCCTCCCGCGACAGCACCAGCGCGCAGCCGGTGTCGGAGACGACCGGGACCTCCTTGGCGACGAGGTTCATGCCGTCGCGGATGGGGTTGACGAGCGCCACGTCGGCCAGCCGGTACGCGGCCAGGGAGCGCGCGAAGTCGTCCTTGACGTGCAGTACGACCGGCGTCCAGCCCGGCGTCCCGTACCGCTCGTTGATCTCGTCCGCCAGCCGCTGCACCTCGGCCGTGTAGTCGCGGTACACCGCGAGGTCCTGCCGTGACGGGTACGCGAAGGCCACGTGCACCACGCGCTCGCGCCACTCGGCGTGGGAGTCGAGGAGCGTGCGGTAGGCCAGGAGACCGCGCACGATGTTCTTCGAGAGCTCGGTGCGGTCGACCCGGACGATGGTGCGGCGGCCCTCGCCGATCTGCTCCCGCAGCGCGGCCATCCGCTCCTCGACGTCCTTCTCGTGCGACCGCTGCCGCAGGAAGTCCGCGTCGGCCCCCAGCCCGTGCACGCCGACCCGGGTGCCCCCGAGCCCGCCGGCGAACCGCTCGGCACACGTGACGAACGCGTCCGCCCAGCGCTGTGTGAGAAAGCCCAGCCGGTCCGCGCCCAGCATGCCGCGCAGCACCTGCCCGGCCACATCGTCGGGCAGCATCCGGAAGTACTCGGGCGGCGCCCACGGCGTGTGCGAGAAGTGCCCGATCCTCAGGTCCGGCCGCAGCTCGCGGAGCATGCCAGGCACCAACGTCAGGTGATAGTCCTGCACGACCACGGCCGCACCCTGCGCCGCCTCCTCGGCCAGCGCCTGAGCGAACGCCCGGTTGTACCTCTCGTACGACGTCCACTGCCGCCGGAACTCCGCGTCGAAGACCGGCTCCAGCGGCGTCTGGTACAGCATGTGGTGGACGAACCACAGCACCGAGTTGGCGATGCCGTTGTACGCGTCGGCGTGCACGTCGGCCGGGATGTCCAGCATCCGCACGCCGTCCTCGCCGACGCCGCGCCGAACGGCCTCGCGGTCGCCGTCGGACAGCGCCGAGCAGACCCAGAGCGCGTCAGCGTCCGAGCCGATCGCGGAGAGCCCCGAGACCAGTCCGCCGCCGCCCCGCTTGGCGTTCAGCGAACCGTCCTCGCCCACCGCGTACGAGACCGGGCCGCGGTTGGAGGCCACCAGCACCTGTGCAGCACCGTACGTTGAAGCCATAGCCCTCAACCTAGCCCGGCCCGGAAACGCTCAAACGTACGGACCTGCCGTACCCGGCCGAAAACTGTCCCGGTCAGGCGGCCTTCCGCGCCTGGTACTCGGCGATCTCCACCATCGGCGGACGCTCCTCGGTGTCCACGGAGTACGTCCGCGGCTCGAAGCCGTCCCCGCCCCGCTCGAACTGCGTCAGGGACGGCCGGATCAGATGCCCGCGGGCCAGCCGTAGCTGGGCCGTGCGGTAGATCGCGGCGGCCATCCGGCCCAGCGCCTGCCCGTCCTGGTGCCGGTGCTTGCGCACCCCGACATCGACCTGGGCGAGGGCGTCGAGCCCCGCCAGATGCAGGGCGTCGACCAGCATGCCCAGCTCGACGCCGTACCCGACGGGGAACGGAAGCTGCTCCAGCAGCGAGCGGCGGGCCGCGTACTCGCCGCCGAGCGGCTGCACGAAGCCGGCGAGCTGTGGCCAGTGCATGTTGAGCAGCGGCCTGGCCATCAGCTCGGTGACCCGGCCGCCCTGCCCGGCGGCGGCGCCGAGCGGACGGTCGTACATGGCCTTCACCAGATCCACGCCCGGGTCGGTGAGCAGCGGGCCCACGATCCCGGAGACGAAGTCGGACGAGAAGTCCCGCAGGTCCGCGTCGACGAAGCAGACGATGTCCCCGCGGGTGACGAGCAGCGAGCGCCACAGCACCTCGCCCTTGCCGGGCACCGCGGGCAGCCGCGGAAGTATCCCGTCCCGGTGCACCACGGTCGCGCCCGCGGCCGCGGCCACCTCCGACGTACGGTCACTCGAGCCGGAGTCGACGACGACGAGCTCGTCGACGAGCGGCACCTGCCGCATCAGGTCGTGGCGGATGACGGCGGCGATGTCCCCGACCGTCTCCTCCTCGTTGAGCGCGGGCAGCACGACACTGACCGTCTGGCCCGTGCGCTGCTTGGCGGCGAGTATCTGGTGGAGGGGGCGATCGGTCGCGGACCAGGAACGGGTGCTCAGCCAGCGCTCGACTTCTTCCAGCACCGTGGCGGCTCCTCTGCGTACTCTCGGCGGGACGGACTGTGAGCCATCTCGCGGTTCGGACGACTATCTCAACTGTCCTGGTCGTCGGTTACAGTCTTGAACAACGCGGGTGACCATCGCATGTCCGGGGTCAACCCACGTCGACAACCGAATACAGCTCATCCAGAGGGGCAGAGGGATACGGCCCGTTGAAGCCCCGGCAACCCTCCAGTCGGTACTCGTAGGTCACTGTCGACCACATGCGCGAGGCTCCCGGCTCGGGAAGGTGCCAAATCCGTCTCACGGCGAGATGCGTCGTGAGGAAGATGAGGAGAAAGGGCCTCGCCTCACATGGCTGCGCAGACTGTTGCAAGCACCACCGAATCCACCGTAGACCTTGGCCCCGCCGCCGCGCTGAGCTGCCGCGAGTGCGGTCACCGCGTACCCCTCGGCCCGGTCTTCGCGTGCGAGGAGTGTTTCGGCCCGCTGGAGATCGCCTACGACTTCTCGGCCTACGACACCGAAGAGCTCCGCAAGCGCATCGAAGCGGGCCCCGCGAACATCTGGCGCTACGCCCCGCTGCTGCCGGTCCCGGCCGACGTGGCGGACAAGCCGAACATCAACCCCGGCTGGACCAAGCTCGTCAAGGCCGACAACCTGGCCCGTGAGCTCGGCGTCGACGCCGGCAAGCTCTTCGTCAAGGACGACTCCGGCAACCCGACGCACTCCTTCAAGGACCGCGTCGTCGCCCAGGCCATCGAGGCCGCCCGCGCCTTCGGCTTCACCACCCTGTCCTGCTCCTCCACCGGCAACCTCGCCGGTGCGGTGGGTGCCGCAGCGGCCCGCGCCGGCTTCCGCTCCTGCGTGTTCATCCCGCACGACCTGGAGCAGGGCAAGGTCGTCATGGCCGCGATCTACGGCGGCGAGCTCGTCGGCATCGAGGGCAACTACGACGATGTGAACCGCTTCTGCTCCGAGCTGATCGGCGACCCGGCCGGCGAGGGCTGGGGCTTCGTCAACGTCAACCTGCGGCCGTACTACGCCGAGGGCTCCAAGACGCTGGCGTACGAGATCTGCGAGCAGCTCGGCTGGCAGCTCCCGGACCAGCTCGTGGTGCCGATCGCCTCCGGCTCACAGCTCACGAAGATCGACAAGGGTCTGCAGGAGCTGATCAAGCTCGGTCTGGTCGAGGACAAGCCGTACAAGATCTTCGGTGCGCAGGCCGAGGGCTGCTCGCCGGTGTCGACGGCGTACAAGGCCGGTCACGACGTCGTACGTCCCCAGAAGCCGGACACCATCGCCAAGTCGCTGGCGATCGGCAACCCGGCGGACGGTCCGTACGTGCTGGACATCGCCCGCCGTACGGGTGGTGCGGTGGAGGACGTGAACGACGAGCAGGTCGTCGAGGCGATCAAGCTGCTCGCGAAGACCGAGGGTGTGTTCGCGGAGACCGCCGGTGGTGTGACGGTGGGTGTGACGAAGAAGCTGCTCGAGAGCGGCGCCCTCGACCCTGCGAAGACCACGGTCGTCCTGAACACTGGGGACGGTCTCAAGACGCTGGATGCGGTGGCCGGGACCGGGCTGACCGCGACGATTCGTCCCAACCTTGATTCGTTCCGGGACGCCGGACTCGTCTGACCGTTGTTCGCTGCGGGCCGGTGGGGGCTGGTCGCGCAGTTCCCCGCGCCCCTATAGGCCTGCTCTCCCACCGGAGGTTCAAAGCATGAGCGTGACCGTTCGCATCCCCACCATCCTGCGTACCTACACCGGCGGCCAGGCTGAGGTCGCCGCCGAGGGCGCGAACCTCGGTGAGGTCATCTCCGATCTGGAGAAGAACCACACCGGGATCGCCGCCCGGGTGCTGGACGACCAGGGCAAGCTGCGCCGGTTCGTCAACGTGTACGTCAATGACGACGACGTGCGGTTCGAGCAGGGTCTCGAGACGGCGACGCCGGACGGTGCCGGTGTGTCGATCATTCCGGCCGTCGCCGGCGGCTGAACCGGTCGACCGGCTTGATTATTACCATCGGTAACGGCCGTCACTGAGCGTTCATCGAATTGCCCCCTCCGTGAGAGAAGCGGAGGGGGCAATTCTGTGTGATTGAGCGCGGTACAGTTGGGGAACGCGATCCCGATCCCCTGATCGGGCACCCTGAATTCCTGCCGCGAGCCCGACAAGATGTAGCCAAAGTGTGTGCGTCTTTCGCCGCTTTTGTTCCCTTTGCGTGGCCCGACTTGCCCTGAAGTCAGGTGAATTCTCCCCACATTCCGGATCCCGCGCGTCCGGAATTCTCGTCCGATTGACCTGTTGCAGAGGGCAGTTGGACAGATACATTCGGCCGCGGTCGACGCGTTCCGGCGCACGCCCCCAATCCGTGGGGGGTGAGGTCTGACCCGGATCCGCGAAGTGCGGATCTGTGCAAGGGCCAGTAATAGGGGAGTTAGGCATGGCTCAGGGCACCGTCAAGTGGTTCAACGCGGAGAAGGGGTACGGCTTCATCGCGGTCGACGGTGGTGCGGATGTTTTCGTCCACTACAGCGCGATTCAGATGGACGGCTACCGCACCCTTGAAGAGGGTCAGCGGGTCGAGTTCGAGATCTCGCAGGGCCAGAAGGGTCCACAGGCCGACATGGTTCGCGTGGCTGCCTGAACGCGCGACCACGACAAACCGCAAGCGGCAGGTCTTCTCTGAAGGGCCCGTACCCCCCGGGGTGCGGGCCCTTCGGTCTGTCCGAGGGGCCCGCCGGACGCCGTTCGCGGGCGGCTGAGCGGCCCGCCCGATCCCTGGGAGGCGCTTGCACTCGCCATGCCCGAGTGCTAATCATTGCGTTAGCACTCTGAAGGTGAGAGTGACAACGTAAGGACCGGGTCGGTGAGGCCCGCAGGCCGGGTGGGGAAGGAACCACGAGGCTGGCGAGCCGTCCGTCGCGGGCGCGGGCGCGGTCCGAAGTAATCACCCCCAGTCCTGGAGGGACCACTTCACATGGCCAAGATCATCGCGTTCGACGAGGAGGCGCGGCGCGGCCTCGAGCGCGGCATGAACCAGCTCGCGGACGCCGTGAAGGTGACGCTCGGCCCCAAGGGCCGCAACGTCGTCCTCGAGAAGAAGTGGGGCGCCCCCACGATCACCAACGATGGTGTCTCCATCGCCAAGGAGATCGAGCTCGAGGACCCGTACGAGAAGATCGGCGCCGAGCTGGTCAAGGAAGTCGCCAAGAAGACGGACGACGTCGCCGGTGACGGTACGACCACCGCGACCGTTCTCGCCCAGGCCCTGGTCAAGGAGGGCCTGCGCAACGTAGCCGCCGGCGCCAACCCGATGGCCCTCAAGCGTGGCATCGAGCGCGCCGTCGAGGCCGTCTCCGCCGCCCTGCTGGAGCAGGCGAAGGATGTCGAGACCAAGGAGCAGATCGCTTCCACGGCCTCCATCTCCGCCGCCGACACCCAGATCGGCGAGCTCATCGCCGAGGCCATGGACAAGGTCGGCAAGGAAGGCGTCATCACCGTCGAGGAGTCCCAGACCTTCGGTCTGGAGCTGGAACTCACCGAGGGTATGCGCTTCGACAAGGGCTACATCTCGGCGTACTTCGCGACCGACATGGAGCGTATGGAGGCCGTCCTCGACGACCCGTACATCCTGATCGCGAACTCCAAGATCTCGAACGTCAAGGACCTGCTCCCGCTCCTCGAGAAGGTCATGCAGTCGGGCAAGCCGCTGCTGATCATCGCCGAGGACGTCGAGGGCGAGGCCCTGTCGACCCTGGTCGTCAACAAGATCCGCGGCACCTTCAAGTCCGTCGCCGTCAAGGCCCCGGGCTTCGGTGACCGCCGCAAGGCGATGCTGCAGGACATCGGCATCCTCACCGGCGGCGAGGTGATCTCCGAGGAGGTCGGCCTCAAGCTGGAGAACGCCACGGTCGACCTGCTGGGCAAGGCCCGCAAGGTGGTCATCACCAAGGACGAGACGACCATCGTCGACGGTGCCGGTTCGACCGACCAGGTCAACGGCCGCGTCAACCAGATCCGCGCCGAGATCGAGAACAGCGACTCGGACTACGACCGCGAGAAGCTGCAGGAGCGCCTGGCGAAGCTCGCCGGCGGTGTCGCGGTCATCAAGGCCGGTGCCGCCACCGAGGTGGAGCTCAAGGAGCGCAAGCACCGCATCGAGGACGCCGTGCGCAACGCCAAGGCGGCCGTCGAGGAGGGCATCGTCGCCGGTGGTGGCGTGGCGCTCATCCAGGCTGCTTCCGTCTTCGAGAAGCTGGACCTCGAGGGTGACGAGGCGACCGGCGCCAACGCCGTGAAGCTCGCGCTCGAGGCCCCGCTGAAGCAGATCGCCGTCAACGGTGGTCTCGAGGGTGGCGTCGTCGTGGAGAAGGTCCGCAACCTTCAGGTCGGCCACGGCCTGAACGCCGCGACCGGTGAGTACGTCGACATGATCGCCGAAGGCATCATCGACCCGGCGAAGGTGACCCGTTCCGCGCTGCAGAACGCCGCCTCCATCGCCGCGCTGTTCCTCACCACCGAGGCCGTCATCGCCGACAAGCCGGAGAAGGCCGCCGCGCCCGCCGGTGGCGGTATGCCGGGCGGTGACATGGACTTCTGATCGACCCCCTGGGATTTCCCTGGGTTGATCAACGGTCTTGCCGAGGGCGGCACTTCCTGTTCCGACAGGGAGTGCCGCCCTCGGGCGTGTGCGGGATCACAGTGCGGGCGGGATGCGGGGGCGGGGTCGGGTGGTTGCAACGTACGTCCCATGCGTATGCACATACTGTCCGGTATCCGAAGGAGCCCCTGAGTGACCGTCGCCGCCTCCCGCGCCGCCGAAATCCTGTCCCGGCCCGTCACGCTCAACGGCCTGACCGTCCCGAACCGCATCGCCATGGCGCCGATGACCCGCATGTTCTCCCCGGGCGGTGTCCCCGGCGAGGACGTCGTCTCGTACTACTCCCGCCGTGCCGCCGCCGGAGTCGGCCTGATCGTCACCGAGGGCACCTACGTCGGGCACGAGTCGGCCGGGCAGAGCGACAGCGTGCCGCGGTTCCACGGCGAGGAGCAGCTCGCGGGCTGGGCGAAGGTCGCCGAGGCGGTGCACGCCGCGGGCGGCACGATCGTGCCGCAGCTCTGGCACATCGGCATGGTCCGCAACCAGGGTGAGCCGCCGGTCGCGGACGCCCCGGCCGTCGGCCCCTCCGGTCTGCGCATCGGCGCTTCGGAGCCCACCGGCAAGGCCATGACCCAGGCCGACATCGACGCCGTCATCGGCGCGTTCGCCGAGGCCGCGGCCGCCGCCGAGCGCATCGGCTTCGACGGTGTGGAGATCCACGGCGCCCACGGCTACCTGCTCGACCAGTTCCTCTGGGAGGGCACCAACCGCCGCACCGACGCCTACGGCGGCACCTCGGTCGCCCGCGCCAAGCTCTCGGAGGAGATCGTCGCGGCGGTCCGCGAGACCGTCTCCGCCGACTTCCCCGTCATCTTCCGCTACTCGCAGTGGAAGCAGGAGGCCTACGACGCCCGCCTCGCCGAGACGCCCGAGGAGCTGGAGGCCATCCTGGCCCCGCTCGCGGCCGCCGGTGTCGACGCCTTCCACGCCTCCACCCGCCGCTACTGGGTGCCCGAGTTCGACGACTCCGACCTCAACCTGGCCGGCTGGACCAAGAAGCTGACCGGCAAGCCCGCCATCACCGTCGGTTCGGTCGGCCTGAACGGCGTCGACTTCCTCAAGTCCTTCCAGGGCCACGGCGCCGAGGTCAACGACCTCGACAACCTCCTGGACCGCTTCGAGCGCGACGAGTTCGACATGGTCGCCGTCGGCCGGGCGCTGCTCCAGGACCCGCAGTGGGCGGCCAAGGTGCTGGACGGCCGCTTCGAGGACACGGCCCCCTACGACCCGGCCGCGCTGAAGACCCTCAGCTGACCTCGTCACCTGAGGCTCTGGATCTGCTTGCGTCAGTCAAGGACACTGGCCGAGCGCCTGTTCACCGGCATTCCGTGAGGAGATCCAGATGACGACGACCGAGTCCCGCCCGCCGCACGACGGCCCCTCCGAACAGCCCGCACCGGTGGTGCGCACCACCGCCGGTGCGGTGAGGGGCCGCAGGGAGGAGGGACTCGCCGTCTTCCGCGGCATCCCCTTCGCCGCGCCCCCGGTGGGCGAGGCCCGCTTCATGGCACCGCGCCCCGCCCACGCCTGGGACGGCATACGCGACGCCCACGCCTTCGGCCCGCCGCCCCCGCAGGACGTCGGCAGCCTGGGCGGCCCGGGCCTGCTCGACGTACCCGAGGGCGACGAGTGGCTGACGGTCAACGTCTGGACCCCCGAAGCCGACCCGGCGGCGCGCCGCCCGGTGATGGTGTGGATCTACGGCGGTGCCTACAAGCTCGGCCACTCCGGCAGCCCCGGCTACGACGCCCGGCGCATCGCGGCCGACGGCGACGTGGTGGTCGTGTCCCTCAACTACCGCTTGGGCATGGAGGGGTTCGCGTTCATCGAGGGCGCGCCCGCCAACCGCGGCCTGCTCGACCAGGTGGCAGCCCTGGAGTGGGTCCGCGACAACATCGAGGCGTTCGGCGGCGACCCGGACCAGGTCACGGTCTTCGGCGAATCGGCCGGCGCGGGTTCGGTCGCCTCGCTGCTCGCCATGCCACGAGCGGCCGGCCTGTTCCGGCGGGCGATCGCGCAGAGCGTGCCGGGGACGTTCTTCTCCGGCGAACTCGCCCGTGACATCGGTCTCGCGCTCGCCGCCGAGGTGGGGCTGCGCCCCACGGTCGCCGATCTCTCGACGATCGCCCCGCACCGGCTGACGTCGGCGGGCGAGACGCTGAGCGCCAAGATGCTCCAGTACATCGACCGCTGGGGCCAGGCGGCGCCCACGGTCACGCCCTTCTCCCCGGTGGTCGACGGCGAGGTGCTGCCGACCACGCCGTGGCAGGCGCTGGCGGCCGGTTCGGCGAAGGACATCGACCTGCTCGTCGGCCACAACCGCGACGAGTTCCGCCTCTTCATCGCCATGTCGGGCCGACTGGGCCAGATCACCGACGAGCAGGCGACCTCCGCCCTGCGCCTGCTCGCCCCGGGCCCGGACGGAGAGCAGGCCTACCGCGCCGCCTTCCCCGACGCCTCCCCGGGCGAGCTCTACGAACGTGTCCAGACGGACTGGCTGTTCAACATGCCGTCCCTGCACCTGGCCGGGGCGCAGCGCGCCGGCGGCGGCAGCGCGCACGTCTACGAACTGACCTGGCCGGCCCCCGGGAACGGCGGCGCGCTGGGCGCCTGCCACGGCCTGGACATCCCCCTGCTGTTCGGCACGTACGGCGCGGACCTGGGGCTTCTGCTGTTCGCGGGCGTGGAACCGTCCGCCGAGGCGCTCTCGCTGTCGTCCCGTTTCCGTGCGTCCTGGACGTCCTTCGCGCGGTCGGGGGACCCGGGCTGGCCGGCGTACGACGAGCAGGAGCGGCTGGTGCGGGTGCTGGACGCGGAGCCTGAGGTGAGGGCGTACCCGGAGGAGGCGTCGCGGCGCCTGTGGGAGGGCTACGACTTCCAGGCCCTGCCCCTGCTGTGAACTACAGGTTGCCCATCGGCTCGATGTCGACCTTGACCGGCGTACCCCACACCCGCAGCACCTCGTAGTCGGTGAACTCGTGCACCAGCCGGTACGCCATGGCCGACCTGGGCGCCTTGCGCTGGGCGGCGATGTACAGCTCGGCCTCGCGGCGGTCCCGTCGCGGGGTGCCGCAGAGCTGCCACGTCTGGCCGGTCCACAGCTCCGGCAGCCAGCGCTGCTGGGGCTGGGGGCGGTCACCGCTCACGCCGTAGCGGGACTGGACCGGCTCGGTGGGCTGGTGATGCGGGGCGGGCCCGTTGAACTCGTTCCGGCGGGCGGTCCTGCGGCGGGTCTCGCAGAGCAGGCACAGGTCGGGGGCGTTCTCGTCGACCGGGCCGTTCGGGTGCTCGGGGCAGCGGGTGCTGGGCGCGGCGCCCGCGACGCTGTCGTCCAGCAGGTCCAGGGCGCGCTTCAGGTCGGCCTTGACCTCGTGCAGCTTGGCGTCCGGGGTGTCGGAGGTGAGGGCTTCCCCGTGCTCACCGAGGAGACGGAGGGCACGGCCTAGGGCGGTGAGCTGGGCGTGGTTCATGGGTCCCATTGTCGTCAGTCGGCGTAGTCCTTGAGTTCTTCGGTGTCCAGAGTGAAGCCGAGAGGATCGGGCAGTTCGACCGGGGTGCCCCAGGAGTGAGAGGCCTTTTGCTGGTACCGGCCGTCTTCGGGCTCGCTGTACACGACGACCGTGTTGTTGTCGCGGTCGATGAGCAGGTAGACGGGGATCTCGACGGCCGCGTACCCGACGGGCTTGTCGATGCGGTCCCGCTGGTTGGTGTCACGGTCGTGGGAGGTGATCTCGACGACCATGAGGACGCCGTTGGCCGCGGACCACTCACCGTGTCCCTTGAAGTGCCCCCGTCGTACGAGAGCCCCGTCGGCCCGGGCACGGCCCTTGCGGTAGGCCTCGGTCCGGACGCCTCGCTCGTGGTGGAGGCGCAGGTCGGGCCGGTGCTGCAGGCACTGCTCAAGCAGCCACATGTGGATTTCGCTGTGGTTGCCGTCCGGCATGGCCTTGACCTCTAGTTTTCCGTTGATGTACTCGAGCCGCACGGTCTCCGGGGCGCGGCGTTCCAGTTCCTCGAAGTCCTCGACGCTGAGCGGGTCCTTCGTACGGACGCGACCGTCGACGTACTCGAGCCGCACGTGGGCCGGGGCAGCCTCGGCCAGATCCTCGAAGTCCTCGATGGGCATCAGCGGGCGGTCAGCGGTACCAGGGGTCATGGTGCCTCCTTCCTTCCATCGTGCCCTGAGGGAGTGACGTCGCACCGTAGGAGCTGTCATGTCTGTGCCTTCGCCTGGCGTCGTTGGGACATCGCGGCGCGGATCTCGGCCGCGCGGTCGTGGATCGTGGGGGCGGAGAGGGGCGCTGGGGGTTGTGCGGGGGCACGTTCGCCCCGGCAGGCGTTGCAACGTCCCCCTGGCAGGGACTCTGGACGCCCCGGAGCACCGCAGTTCGCGCACTCCAGAACCCGTAGGGGCGGTCGTGGGGGCGGGAGTTTGCCGGTCAGGCGGTTGCGGACCAGGGCGGCCGGGTGATGGACGGGGGTCGGGAGGCCGGCCGTGAGCGCACGCAGTACGTCGTCCTCCGAAGCGCCCCGCTCGAACCACTCCGCCACCAGTGGGGCGAGCATCGCGCAGTCGGCCTGGGAGAGGGACAGGACGGGTGCGGTACGACCGAGGGCGGCGAGGAGGAGGTGGGCCCGGGAGCGGGTGGGACGCTGTTGCTTCGGTACGTCGCCGCGGGTGAAGGCCGCCCACCAGTCGTCGTCCCGGGCGGTGCGGGAGAACCACGAACGGGTGATCCAGCGGGAGCTGCCGTCGTCAGCCGTCACGCACTCCCGGCCTCGGCGCAGGTGACCCGCCTGCTGCATGCGGTTGAGGGCGGTGCCAAGGGCGCACTGGCCGTAGGGGAGCTGTTTGGCCAGTGTCTTTACGGAGATGTCCGCGCCGTCGGGGAGCCGGTCGAGGTAGGCGGCGATGGCGGCTTCGCGGGGTGGGAGGTGTGCGAAGTCGTTTTTGGCGCGGGTGAGTTGGTCTGGGGCGGAGCGCTTGCCGTAGCCGGGGTTCGCCATTGGGTGCGCGGACGGGGTGGCAGCACTAAGCTGGGTCTCAGCCATGGGATCGAACTTTTCCTTCGATCTCGTTTGGTTAAGCCCCCGCAGGTGTTGGCGCACCGGGCGGGGGCTGTTGCGTATGCGAGCACGTTAGAGGCACGTCACTGTGCGTGGCAAGCCGAATGCGTCAAGTCAACACGCGGGGTGGGAGGGCGGGTTGAGGCCCGATACCCGTTCCTTGAAAAGAGAGCTCGAAGCCCGGATCCCGAAGCTCAGGCGGTGCCGTCCTTGAGGTTCGCGATAAAAGCGGCCCACGCCGTGGTCCGGAACACGAGCTTCGGGCCGTGAGGGGTCTTGGAGTCGCGTACAGGTACGAGGGTGGGCTGGTCACCTGCTATTTCCAGGCAGTCGCCGCCGCTGCCGCCGCTGTAGCTGGACTTGTGCCAGGCCGCGGCGTCCAGGCTGTGCTCAGGGATGCTCCACATGGTCGTAATGCTGCGCGATGTCCTCGATGAGGGCCAAGGAGTCGTCCGGGGAGAGGGCGCACGCTGTGAGGAGTTGGAAGGTATGCCGCTGATGCCGGACGGTTGACGGATCGTCCTCCAGACGTCCCGTGCCGACCCCCTCGAAGTAGAGCAGCGGAGGGGCGTCCTCGAAATCCATCAGCTTCAGGGAGCCCTCCATTGACGCATGGGCGCCCGCGCGCAGCGGCAGCACCTGCACGATGACCCGGTTCCGGCGCATCAGGGCGGTGACGTGGCGCAAGGCCTCTGCCATGACCTGCCGGCCACCGGTCTGCCGACGCAGTGCGGCCTCGTCAAGCACGGTCCACAACAGCGGTCTTGTTGGATCGTCGAGGATGCGGCTCCTGTCCACACGTGCCGTCACCAGCTCCTCGATCACGTCCGCCGGTGCTGTGGGCCGGTAGGCGCGGAACACGGCCCGTGCATAGGCGGGAGTCTGCAGCAGCCCGGGAATCAGGAGAGGCGAGTACTGCCGGATCTCCGTAGCCAGCGCCTCTGCTTCCACCGCCTCCGCAAAGTGCTCCGGATACCTGGACTTCGCCGCCGCCCCGCAATTCCGCTGGAAGAAGTCCCCCGTCCCCAACGCCTCGTCCAGCAACCGTGCGTACTCGGCCTGCATCCGCCGCGTACCCGCCTCCAACTGCCCGATGAACGACCCGCTGACAAACAGCCGTTGCCCCAGTTCCTCCTGGCTGAGGCCGGCTTTCTCGCGGGCATGGCGGAGTTCCGCGCCCAGGAGGGCCCGAGGGGAGGAGGACGGGTCGAGGTCCCTGGATCCGGGCATGGGCAACTCCCTGTCGTACACATCGGGTTGTTGGGTCGCCGTATCCGGCCAGGTTAGAGGCGTGTCGGCCACGCTGTGTGGTGAATCGCAAACTCAGCGTGGAGGTAGGCGATCGTGCGCTCGACCGAAGAGCCGTTCGCCCTGGTCGATCTGGGGCGGTGCAACGTACGGACGGCCGAGCATCTGACCGACGTACTGCGCTCGCTGCCCGTGAAAGAGACGCTGCGCGCTCGCGTGAGGCAGGTCGACCGGGAGCCGAAGTCACGGTGAAGTAATGGTGGCCGGCAGGTGTACAACCATTCACCCGGCATCGCCGTCGAACTGGCGTATCGCGCATACAGCGGCGTACGCCCCACCGCACGCCACCCCACAAGACACGTCTTTTCCCCAGAGGAAGCCTCTTCATGACGTTCCGTTGGTGGTGCGGTGTCCTGCGCGTGCGCGGGAAGACCGACCTTTTGCTTGTGTTCCTGTTCGCCGCTGGTTTCGCGGCGTTGCCTGTGTTCGCGTTGATGCCGTCGCTATGGGGTTTCGTGGCCGCCTCGGCCGTGACGTACGCCGTGGACGAGGTGCTGCACACGCGCTCGCCCGCCTTCGTGCGGCGGCTGGCCGCGTTGCAACTGACCCGCACGATGCGGTTCGCCGTGCGCACGGTGATGCTGCTCGCCCTCGCCGACCGGATGAACGCGCCGGCCGCGGTGCTGGTGGCCGCGCTGGCCGTGTTCAGCGCCCACTTCACCCTGGTGATCCTGTACACGGCGGTGCATCACGCCATCCGGCGGCGGCGCACGCTCCCGGTGGTGGTGCGCAACCTCGACATGAGCGGGGCGGGCATCCCGCAGTCCCCGCCCGCCTTCCTCTACCGGCGTTTCCTGCGCAAGCTGCTGCATCTCGACGTGCCCGCGCACGCGGGGCTGCTCGTCGCGCTGGCGGCCGGGGAATGGGTCGCGGCGGGCGTCGGCTTCGCGCTCACGGCCGGGCTGGCCGCGGCGGCTGTGGTGGCGCTGCTGGGGCAGTTGCGCCGGGCCCGCCGGATGCCGTCCGGGGGCGAGGTGATCGGCGAGGTGAACCGGCAGCTCGCCGGGTACCGGCCCGAGGTGGCGCTGTACTTCAGCTTCGCGTCCGTGTCCCGGGACTTCATGTACCAGGTCAACATGTGGATCGAGACGCTGGAGCGGCTCGACCGACGGCCGTTGATCATCCTGCGGGAGCGGGCCTCGTTCCGTTATCTGAGCCGTACGTCGATTCCGGTGCTGTGCGTACCGAAGGCGGACGACGTGGCGCAGCTCGAGATGCCCGAGCTCCGGGTCGTGCTGTATCCCGGCAACGCCGGCAAGAACGTGCACATGCTGCGCGTCGCCGAGGCCAAGCACGTCTTCATCGGGCACGGCGACAGCGACAAGCTCGCCAGCAGCAACCGGGTGAGCAAGGTGTACGACGAGATCTGGGTGGCGGGGAAGGCCGGGCGGGACCGCTACCAGCGGGTGCGGCACGCCATCAGCGACGAGGCGATCGTCGAGGTGGGCCGTCCGCAGCTGTCGTCGATCCGGCTGCACGCGGACCATGTGCCCGGGCCGCTGCCGACCGTCCTGTACGCGCCGACCTGGGAGGGCTGGAGCGACGACGACTGCCACACGTCACTGATCCCGATGGGCGTGACACTGGTGGAGAAGCTCCTCGCGGAGAACATACGGGTCGTCTACAAGCCGCATCCCCTCACCGGCAAGCGCTCCCGCGCGGCGGCCGAAGCCGACCGGGCCGTACGCGAGTTGCTGCGCGCCGACAACGAGCGACGGGACGCCGAGCTCGCCGAGGCCGCGATCGCCGCCGCCCGGCCGCGGCTCGCGGAGATCCAGGCCCGGCTCGGCGAACTGTCCGGGCGGCTCGCCGGCGACGACGCCCAGCAGACCCGTGAGGCGCGTGTGCCCGATGGGGACGGGGAGACCGAGTGGCACGAGCTGCGCGCCGAGTGGCACCGGATCTTCCGGGAGAGCCGGGGCGCTGTCCGGCACCACGTGGTTCTGAAGCAACTGCCCACGCTGTACGAGTGCTTCGACCAGGCCGACATCCTCATCAGCGATGTCTCGTCCGTGGTCGCGGACTTCGTGGCGAGCCTCAAGCCGTACGTCCTGACCAACGCGCACGACCTGCCCGACGAGGACTTCCGGGCCGCGTACACCACTGCGGGCGGTGCCTACCTCCTCGACCGGGACTGCGCCCGGCTCCCGGAGATCCTGCGCTCGGTCCGCGACCCGCGTCATGACCCGATGGCCCCCGAACGCCGGGTCCTGAAGGAGTACGTCCTGGGCCCGGACCACCCCACGTCCATGGAACGGTTCAACGCAGCCGTCAACGCCTTGGCCGACAAGGGTGCGGCGGAGCGGTTCGAGGAGGAGGCTGCCGTCCAGTTCTCCGGCTGATCCGGGTAGATCCAGTATCCCGTAGGTGAAGTGGAGCCTCTTGTAAGGGCGGTGTTCTGCCCCCCGACAGCGCGCGGGCGTGCAAGCATGGAGGCATGCAGCCGGAACGAGCACGGGTGCGCGGAAAGCAGGGCCACTTGGTCGCCCTGCTTGGGTGTCTCATCGTCGTCGCGGCGGGGGACACTGCCACGCCCGGTCCTTCTCCAACTGGACGTCTCTCCTCATCACTGCCCCCTTCATTGACCGCGGATCCGGATGATCGTCATCTCTGGTGAAGCAGTCGCAAACCAAGTCGGCACGGCGCATGGTGATCATTCGCGGTCCGGCCGTGGGCGGGTCTCATTTACTCGGACTATCGTGAGGGTGTCGTGATCGATCAGCAGGAAACAGCCGCAAAGCGCGCGGCACTGCTCGCACTCAAGGTCTTTGGTGGAACTTGCTGGGTCGCAGCGTATCGCGAGGCGATCGCGGAGACCGAGGAAGAAGGTACGGAACTGCTCCCCGAAGCCGCTCTCGCCTTCAATCTGGCATGGGAGGCAATCTATTCCGCCGGGGGCATCTGGACATGGCGGAAACTATCGCTGGAAGATCGCGTTCAGACTGTCATCAACATCTCGTGGTTGGCACATGATGTGAAATGGGCGCAGGCGATTCGTAAGTCTGGCGCCACTGTGCGTCCGGCGCTGATCGCGCTGGCCGTCTCCTATCAGCTTGCTTTCCTTGCCAGGCTCCCCCCGGGTGAGGCGGCCCGGATCTCGGCCCTTTGGCAGAATCTTGGGTTTTCTGCGTATTGCGCACTTACAGACTCACAGAGCAAGGCCAATGAGAGGGTTAGCAGGTTCACCCTGCTCCGCGCCGTCGGAACAGCCGTACCCACGATGACCTCTGGCGTCCTACGCGGAGTGGAGCTCAGATATCTGGTCCCCGGGATGGGGTGCGTCGCCTTCGACCTGATGCGTCTTGTCAAGCATGGGAAGGGGCTGAAGTGGCGGCCCTCTCGATAGTCATTCCGACCCTCAACGAGGAGACCTACCTCGGGCCGCTGCTGGAGTCCCTGGCCGGAGAATCCGGGGATCTGGCCGTCGAGGTGATCGTCGTCGACGCGAGCTTGAATGACTTGACGGCAGAAGTGGCCAGGCGTTATTCGGAGCGGCTTGCCATTACGATCACCAAGTCGCCGACCGCTGACATCGGCACCCAAAGAAATATCGGAGCCGCCTTGGCGAGGTATGAGTATCTGCTCTTCCTCGATGCGGACGTGGTGCTGGGGCCGCAGGTGATCCAACGATGTCTGCGCAGAATGGACCCGCGGGAACTGTGCATGGTTTCGGTACGCCATTCCCCGGACAGAAGTAATGCAGGAATACGCGCCACGCTCCTGCTCATCTATCTGCTGATTCTTCTGGCGCGGCTGTTCGGCTATCCGGTCACGAACGGTGACTTCATGATGACCAACAAACGGACCTTTCGCGCGTTGGACGGCTTTAAAGAAGGGTTCCTTCTCGGAGAGGATACGGATTTCGGGGTCCGCGCCCGAGGGATGGGAGCACGGCACTCCATCGAATGGCGTTCCTATGTCACTGCCAGCTCGCGGCGTCTCAGTGTGGTGCCGGCTCCGAGGCTGGCGTTCATCTGGGCGGCTGCTTATCTGCGCGTCGTGCGAGGGAAAGGGCCGGTGGGAACGCGCGCGAACGACCGTCGATACCCCTACGGGAAGTGGTCCATCAGGCCGCCCTGACAGCGATGCCGTTCAGAGAGACGCGGCTATCCGGCGACGGGCGCGACTCTCCAAGGGGGCGAGGACGAAGAGTTGAACAAGCATCAGAAGCAGCATGATGGCGCTCCACTCGACTCGCACGTAATGCACCGGCGGCACGAAGAACAAGATCCAGAATATGAATGACGTCTGGACGGCGCCCCGTATCACCCAGATGGTGCGAAGCCTGGAGCTGAGTACCGGTCCGATGGCGATGGGGAATATGGCGTCAGTGAATAGAATGCCGGATATCAAGAGGAGTTGATTCACGGACGGGCTGCCGATGGTGGCAGCAAGAAAGTAAAACTGCGCCAATGCCGCAGTCAATGTCATATGGGCCAGAGCTCGTCTGATGGATCTCCCCACAGGGATGAGGAAGTAGAGGCGAACATTGTTGATGTAGAAGAGGCCCATCCACGTGAGAACGGCTAGGAGCTGGCACACCAGGACGACTTGATCAGATTCTATGTGCGCCTCCAAGTCTCCGGAATCAAACCGAATCCGGGGAGGCTCTGCGGTGAATTTTTGGACGCTCGTCTCGAAGGCCCTCTGTACGCAGATCGCGTAAAACGCGGCGATCGCAATCTTGTATGGCTCCCAAAACGCCTCACGTTTAGACCGGTCTGGTTCCGTTTCGGCTTCTCGTTCCGCTACTTCGGGTCGGGAGCCGGGTGTGCGCAGCACGTAGAAGGAAATGATCAGGAATACCAAGACGGCGGCACGTTTCAAGCCTGTCCGGCGGATTGACATGTCCGAAGTGTACTCGGTAATGTCGTTCCTGTAAGCCGGTAACGAGAGAACATGAGTTCCGATTTGAGCTATGATTCTCGATGGGGCGAAGTTCGCGAAGAAGTTCGCCTGAGCTTGCAGAGTCGACTTCGGGAGCTGGGTCTCCCTGAAGAGGTCTATTCCAGGATTTCGCGCAGTGGGCGCTTAAATCGAGCTGTCCTTTTCCTCATGTTGGCGAATCCCGATACAGAGAAGAGGAAGCGCCGGATCGCCGTCGATCTTGCCGTGGCACTGGAGATGATCCACAAGGCGAGTGTGATTCGCGACGATGTAGAGGACGCGGATTTTCTCCGGCGCGGGTTCCCCACCGAGCGGGCGGTCATGGGAGCCCCGGGCGCATTGGCACTTTCGGACGTTCTGCTGACGGGCGGGCTCGCCGTCATTCAACGTCTGGAGCCGGCGGCGATCAAAAGGGTTCTGAATGCGTTGGTGAACATGTCGCGTGGGCAATTCTGTGATCTGCAAGGACCTCTGGCGTCGGAGGATCCATTCGGTATAGCGGAGCTGAAGACCGGAAGCCTTGTGGCGCTGGTGTTCTGGATGGGAGCTCTGCATGCCAACCGCTCTCGACGAGACCGTAGGCTGCTGCACACCATGGGGATGCATTTGGGAACGGCCTTCCAGCTTGCAAACGACATAAATAACGTCACGCGCAACGAAGGGCGAGGAAAGCTGCCCGGATCGGACCTGGCAGAGCACAGGAATTCCGCTATCGCGCTGCTCGTCGATCGGCACGCCGGTGAATTTCCAGACGCGCTCGAGTCTTCGATCCACTTGGCTGTGGAGCGAACTTACTTGGAGATCGCCCGGCGGCTCCGTGAGGCGAAGAGGCTTAGCCTATTATTGAAGTATCCACTTCCGGAGGGAATCCGTTTGCTGGTTTCAGATGAAAAGACAGCACGTTCCTTCGTGGGTGACCAGCAATAGAGACCGGGACAGGACGGATCACCGTCTACGTCCCGAGGAACGTGAGCAGGCGCCGAGTGCCGCCCGCAAGTGCCCGTCGGACTGCTCCAGCAGCCGGGCCGCCGTCGGGCCGTCCACGTCGGCCAGGAGGGTGAGGATCGCGTTCTTCACCTCGCCGTCGGTGGCGGTCAGGGCCTGTTCGATCTCCTTGTCGCCGGCGCCGGTGGCGAGGGCGACGATGCGGTGGGAGCGCGCGCGGAGTTTGTCGTTCGACGCGCGGACGTCGACCATCAGGTTTCCGTAGGTCTTGCCCAGCCGGATCATCGTGATCGTCGAGAGCATGTTGAGGACGAGCTTCTGTGCCGTGCCGGCCTTCAGACGGGTGGAGCCGGTGAGCAGTTCGGGACCCACGACGATCTCGATGACGTGGTCGGCGGTGGCCCCGAGCGGGCTGCCGGGGTTGCAGGCGAGGCCGACGGTCAGGGAGCCGCGGGTGCGGGCGTGCGCGACCGCGCCGATGGCGTAGGGCGTACGGCCGGACGCCGAGATGCCGACCACCGTGTCGTCCGGGGTCAGGCCGAGGTTCTCCAGGTCGGCCCGGGCCAGCTCCCGGGAGTCCTCCGCGCCCTCGACCGAGGTGACCATGGCCTCGGGGCCGCCCGCGATCAGGCCGAGGACCCGGGACGGGTCGGTGTTGAACGTGGGCGGGCACTCGGAGGCGTCCAGGACGCCCAGCCGGCCCGCCGTGCCCGCGCCCGCGTAGACGAGGCGGCCGCCCCGGGCCATCCGCTCCGCCACGGCGTCGATCGCGGCGGCGATCTGGGGCAGCCGCGCCGCGACCGCCCCGGCCACGGTGGCGTCCTCGCCGTTCATCAGCCGCGCGATGTCCAGGGTGGGCAGCCGGTCGATGTCCGCGAGCTCCGGCCGGAAGGCCTCGGTGGTCAGGGACTCCAGCTCGGTTCTGAGGTCCCGGGGGTCGGAGGTGGAGGTCATGACGGCTCTTTCCGTGTCTTCCCGTGTCTTTCGGTGCCGGCCGGGGCCCGCTCAGGAACGATGCCGGTGGGCCAGCGCCTCGTACGACGCCGAGAGCGCCGGCGCCGCCGTCTCGTACGTCCGCTGCGCCACCCCTACGAACAGGCAGTCCACCACAAGGAGCTGACCGGTCCGCGACGACATCGCCGCCGGACGCAGTTCGCTCTCCCGTGCGGTGGACGTGGTGAGGATGTGGTCGGCGTACTGCGTGACCGGGCCGTCGGGGCGGCCGGTGATCGCCACCGTCGTCGCGCCGCGCTCGAAGGCGACCCGCAGCGGCTCTATGACGTCCCCGGTCGACCCCGAGTGCGTGATGGCGATCGCCACGTCACCGGCCCGCAGTTGCACCGCGTTCGTCACGGCCAGGTGCGGGTCGCTGTGAGCGTGGGCCATCAGCCCTATGCGCAGCAGCTTCTGCGTGAGGTCCTGGGCGACCAGACCGGACGCCCCG
Organism: Streptomyces sp. NPDC056948; assembly: GCF_042674225.1. Classification (NCBI taxonomy): domain Bacteria; kingdom Bacillati; phylum Actinomycetota; class Actinomycetes; order Kitasatosporales; family Streptomycetaceae; genus Streptomyces; species Streptomyces sp. NPDC056948. The sequence continues at coordinate 31,296 of NZ_JBHUQX010000005.1, read as the reverse complement.
ACGCCGTACACATCGGTGCGGCGGGCCGCGACCAGCGCGGAGACGGCGGCGCCGAGCTGGACGGTGTCGAGGCCGGCGGCGGTGTCGGCGAGGGTCTGCTGTTCGTCGTAGGCGAGCTTCGCGACCACGTCGGCGATCGGGTCGTCCACCGCGATGTCCGTCGTGATGGCCGGGGCCCGGCCGGACTGCTGCTGGGCGGCGAGGCCGGCGAGGGCGAGGCGCAGGTCCCGGTAACCCGGATAGCCGAGCAGACGGGCGGTGCGTACGACGGTCGCCTCGCTGGTGCCGGTGAGTTCGGCGAGGCCGGTGACCGTGAGGGCCGCGCAGCCGGCCGGGTCGCCCGCGACGGCCTCGGCGACGCGCTGCATGGAACGCGTCATGGACGGGCCCAGTGTGCGGACCTTGGCCGCGAGGGCGGCGGGGGCGGGCGGCGTGCCGAGCGTGCCGACCATGGCACTCGGGCCGCCCGTGCCACCGGTGCCGCCCTTGCCGCTCGGGCCGCCGTGTTCGCTGGCGAAAATTTCCTTCACTCTACGAGTCACCACTGAAAGATATTTTCGGCTCGGTGCCGGGGTCAAGAGTGCGCACAATGGGGGGCATGGAGCCCATCACCCCCCTGGAGCAGACGCTGCACGCCGCGCGTGCCCTCGTACTGGCCGACCTCGTCGCGGGACGCGTCGCCGAGTCGGATGTCGTGTCCCTGGTCGAGGAGTCCGTCACGCAGCGGCGGTGGTGGGTCGAGCAGTGGCCGGAGGGCGCGCCGTACGTGGCCGGTCTGGTCGCGCAGGACGTACAGGACGCCCTGCTGGAGCGGTACGGCCGCTGGCCGCTGTGCCCGGTGTGCGGCACCGGCGACCCGCACGCGCTGGACGTCGAACCGGTGCTGGGGCCCGACCCGCACTGGGTGTGCGGCGAGGCGGGCGTGAAGGTCGCGGCGGTGGGGTCGCTGGGCGAGGCCATCGGCGGGGCGTCCTCGTGAGGCCCTGGTGACGATCTACATCGACCCGCCGGCCTGGCCCGGACACGGCCGCATGTGGTCCCACCTGATCAGCGACGTCTCGTACGACGAACTGCACGGCTTCGCCGAACGCCTCGGCGTGCCCCGGCGGGCCTTCGAACGCGACCACTACGACCTCCCCGCCCAGCGGTACGCCGACGCGGTGGAAGCCGGCGCCGTGGAGGTCAGCAGCCGCGAGGTGGTGCGGCTGCTGCACGGGGCCGGGCTGCGACGGCCCAAGGGCCTTTACCGCTCGCCGGGTTCACCCAGCTCGTAGGTCACCTGGTCGGTGTCCTCCGCGACGGCCGTGAAGCCGGCGCGGGTCAGGACGCCCCGCGAGGGCGCGTTGTCCCGCTCGACGTTCGCGACCACGATCCGCACCTCGTCCCGGGCCAGGGCCCACGCCGACAGCGCGCGCAGGGCCTCGGTGGCGTAGCCGTGCCCACGGGCCGCTTCGACCAGGTCGTAGCCGATCTCGACCCGCCCCGCCTCGTCGGGAACGGCGTGGAACCCCATGGCGCCGAGCGCCTGGTCGTCCTCGCGGCGGACCAGCACGTACATGCCCCACTCCGGCCGGTGGACCCCGTCCTCGTACTGCTTGAACACCAGCCCGGCGCCCACCCGGGTGCCCTCGGCCGGGCTCCCTCCGAGCCACTCGAAGCAGCCGCCGTCACCGACCGTGGCAAGGTCGTCCGCCACCGCCGGGGTGACGCCCTCGAGGGTGAGCCGTTCGGTGCCGATCACCAGGTTGTTGTTCCACCGCCACTCGGTGACGGGCGCCCGCCCCGGCAGCTCACCCCGGCCGGTGGCCCACAGCAGGGTCTGCCAGGGGGTCGGTCCGGGCTGGACATGCGGAAAGATCCGCCTGAGGACGAAGTCGCACAGCTCGGGGTCCGCCTCGTACGCCACGCCCAGGCCCTCGGCGATGTCGTGCGTGTGCAGCAGCACCTCGGCCGTGCCCATCGCCGCGAAGCCCTCACGGTTCGCGTTGCGGAACGGATACGGATGGAAGGCCCGCACCTCCCGCGGCGTCGTCCGGATCGCGGCGGCGAACAGGGCCCCCATCGTCCTGATCACCCGCACCGCACCCGCGTTGCCGGCCCCCTCCTCCAGCGACATCTCGAACGGCGTGTACGCGTCGGGCTCCCGCCCCGCCAACTGCCCCGCGTACCCGATGAGATCCTCGGCGATGTGCACGGCCGTCTCCCGACAGCTCCACGCCACCCGCCCGGCCGGCGTCCCCTCCCAGTCCCGGTCGGTGACTTCCCCCAGCAGGCCCACGCACTCGTCGACGGCCTGCTCCACCTGTTCCGCGCCCGTTGTCCACATGGTGGGGAGGTTACGAGGGGGTGGGGGGAGAGAGCGACAGCATTTCCAGCTCGGCGGTGAGGTTGTAGCGGGCCGTCGCCTCCCACTCCTTCGTTCCGTGCGGGGTTCTGAACAGCCTCGGCAGGGCGAGGAGTTGGCGCAGGATCGTGGCGCGGCCCGTGCGGAAGGCGTCGTTCGGGACGAAGTGGTACTCCTCGCGGACGGCGGTGGTGTAAGCCGCGTACGCCGACGGGGGCGAGGCGAGGATCGCGAGGTCGGCGTCGCACAGGACCTGGCCGTCGGGGTCGTCGTCGGCGGGGTCGTGGGTGACGGTGAGGCGGACCAGGCGGGCCACCTCGGCGGTCCTGGCGGCGGGGACACCGGCCTCCGCCAGGGCGCGTTCGGCGAGGCGCGCGGAGCGTTCCTCGTTCTCGGAGCGGTCGGGCAGGTAGACCGCGTCGTGGAACCAGGCGGCCAGCCGCACCACGTCCGGGTCGTGCGCGTGCTGTTCCAGTACGTCGATGTGGTCGAGGACCGCCGTGAGGTGCGCGACCGTGTGATAGCGGCGCTGGGGCTCCTGCCAGCGGGTGAGCAGGTTGTCCGCGTACGGCGCCGGGTCGGGGCCGCCGGCCGGGCCCCGGGCTCCTTCCAGGGCGCGGGCGAAGCGGGTGCGCAGGGTGTCGGGATCGGGATCGGCCATGGAGTCATTCTCCCGCTGACCCGGGGGTGGGACCTAGCGTGGGTGCCATGACGACTCCTGCGGATGTGCACGACGTACGGGACCCCGAGCAGCCCGGCCGGCTGCTCACGATCGAGCGTGACGCGCTGATCCCGCTGCTGCGGGGCAGGGCCGAGGAGGACTTCGCACGGCCCGTGGCCGCGTGTCCGGGCTGGACGGTGCGGGACGTGCTGGCGCACTGCTCGTCCGCGCTCACCCGGGTGGCGGAGGGCCGGTTCGAGGCCGGTGTGTTCTCGCCCGAGTCGAACGACCAGGACATCGCTGAACGGGAGGACTGGAGCAACGGCCGGGTCGTCGACGAGCTGGAGCGCGGGATGAGTGAGGCCGGGCCCCTCATCGCCGGGGCGGGCGGGAAGCTGGACGGTCTCGCGCTCGGGGAGTGGGTGCACGCCGGGGATGTGCGCGAGGCACTCGGGGAGCCGGGGGCGTACGGCGGGGCCGGGCTGCCGGACGCGCTCGCGCTGCTCGCCCGGATCACCCGCGAGCGGGGCCACGTGCCGCTGCACGCCGACCTCGACGACCTGGACGAGCCGCTGCGGCTGGGCGAGAGCGACGGGGAGCGGCCCCCGGGGCGTTTCATCGGGGACGGGCCGACCCTCCTGCGGCTGTACACGGGGCGGTCGGCCGGCGAGGCGACGTACGAGCTGGCCGGGGTGGAGGTGAAGGAGCTGAACATCTTCGGATGAAGACCCCGAGAAGTCCACGAGGGGAGGGGTGAAGAGGCCGACCCACGGGAAGTAGTCTGGATTGGACTAGACCTGTGGGTGGGTTGCGGCCGCCCTCGACGCCGATGAATGCCGATGAATGGGGCCCCATGAGCAAGCGTGCAGTCCTGGAGGTGATCGCCCTCGGGGTCGAGGACGCGGTCGCCGCCCAGGCGGGAGGCGCGGACCGCCTCGAGCTGGTCACCGACATGGCGGCCGACGGGCTCACCCCGTCGGCCGGTACCGTCGCCGGGATCCGCCGGGCCGTCGACGTCTCGCTGCGGGTGATGCTCCGGCTCGCGGACGGTTTCGCGGCGGGGGACGCCGACCGGCTGGTCCGGGTGGCGGCCGAGCTGCGGGAGGCCGGGGCCGAGGAGTTCGTGCTCGGGTTCCTCGACGCGGACCGCGGGGTGGACCTGGCGGCGGTGGAGCGGGTCGTCGCGGTGCTGGACGGCTGCCCCTGGACCTTCCACCGGGCCATCGACCGGGCCGCCGACCGGGACGCCCTGCGCAAGCAGCTCGACGGGATGCCCGGGCTCGACACGTATCTCACCGCCGGGTCCGCCGACGGGGTCGACGACGGGCTTTCCGTACTGCTCGCGGAGGCGGCCCGCCGAGGAGAGCCGGGGTACGAGCAGCACCTGCTGGTGGGGGGCGGGCTGCGGCTCGATCACGTGCCGACGCTGCTGGCGGCCGGGGTCGACGGCTTCCACATCGGCGGGGCGGCCCGGCCGGAGGGCTGGGAGGCGCCGGTGTCGGCGGAGGCCGTCGCGCGGTGGCGGACCGCCCTGGACGCCGCCCCCGTGTGACCCCGGGGAAGCAGGGGATGTGCCCGTGCGTTGTGCTGTCGCATGAGCCTGCGCTTCTCACTGATGGGTCCGGTACGAGCCTGGCGCGACGAAGAGGAGATCGGACTGGGGCCGCGCCAGCAGCGGGCGGTGCTGGCGGCGTTGCTGCTGAACAACGGCATCCGGCTGAGCAACGACCAGTTGATCGGCATGGTCTGGGACGACCCGACGCCGAGCGCGGTGATGGCACTGCGGACGTACGTGTACAAGATCCGCAAGACGTTTCCGGAGCTGAACCTGAAGTCCAGAGACGGCGGGTACACGGTCCGCGCGGAGATCGTCGACGACTGCCGCGGCGAGCCGTTGGAGGGCCTCCGGAGTGCCTACTTCGATGCGCAACGGATGCGGCTCGGCGACTACCGGCTCAAGGCGCGGGAGGACTGCCTCGAACGCGAACTCGACGTGCTGGAGCTGCAGAAGCACGTCGCCGCCTTCCCGCTCAGGGAGCGACCGCGCGCCCTCCTGATGCGCGCGCTCTACCTGGAGGGCAGACAGGGCGAAGCACTCGACCACTTCCACCAGGTGCGCGCACTCCTCATCGAGGAGCTCGGCCTCGAACCAGGGCCGGAGCTGCGCAAGGTCCACGCGCAGATCCTCGACGGCGACCTCACCCTGCCGCGCAGGCCGGAGCAACTGGTGCCGGATCTGGTCGACTTCACCGGCCGCGCCGAGGAGATCGCGCAGGCTCTCCGGACGCTGCCGGGCACCGTGGGCATCACCGGTATGCGGGGCAGCGGCAAGACCGTGCTGGCCACCCGGATCGGCCACCTCGTCAAAGGACGCTTCCCGGACGGGCAGATCGTCGTCAGGGGCAGGGACGTCGCGGGCGAGCTGTTGCGCGCGGTCGGCGTGGAGAACCCCGTCGGCGACAGAGCCGCGCTGTGGCGGGAGAAGGCGCGCGGCAAGCGGTTCCTGGTCGTGGTCGACGACGTGCAGGACGCGGCGGCCGTGCACGATCTCGCCACGCCCGGCTCGGCGATGATTCTCACGAGTGTCCGCCGCTTGCACGAGCTGCCGGGCGTGACCTGGCTGAAGATCGCCGGGCTGACCGAGCGGGAGGCGCGGGAGTTCCTGCGCACGGCCGTCGGCCCGGTACGCGTGGACGCGGAACCCGAGCAGGCCGAGGTGCTGCTGGAACGCCTTTCGCGACTGCCGCACCCGATCAGGGTGGTCGGCGGCAAGCTCAGCTCGCGTCCGCACTGGACGATCGAGATGGTCTTGCGGCAGATGGAGCGGAAGAGCAGGCTCGCCGACGTGATCCCGCCCGACTGCGTCGCGATGATGGCCCCGTTGGTCGCGGCCGAGAAGCAGCTGAGCGATCCGGAACGGCACATGCTCATGTGCTTCGCGCGCCAGGACGCCGAGGTGATCGACAGTCACAAGGCGGCGGAGATGTCCGGGGCCGACGCCGGCGAGATCGAGCTGGTGCTGGAGTCGCTCGCGAGCGTGCATCTGATCGAGCCGTTCGTGCTCGGCCGCTACCGGCTGCCGCGGTTCGTGCGCCTCTGCTTCGCGCAGCGCACGGCGGCTTCCTCACGACCTGACCAGGCCGTATATGCGGAAACTATGCTCTGACGATCCGGCGCGGCCAAGTTGGCAGACATGACAACCAAGGAACTTCAGAACCAGAAGGCACTCGTCACCGGCGCCACGTCGGGCATCGGCCGCGCGATCGCGGTCAAGCTCGCGGAGGCGGGTGCCACCGTCTATGTGACCGGGCGCAGGGCCGAGCTCGGCAAGGAGACCGTCGAGCTGATCGAGCAGGCGGGCGGGACGGGCCACTTCGTCGTCGCGGACGTCGCGAACGTCGACGACGTCCGCAAGCTCGCCGAGGAGGTCGGCGACGTGGACGTGCTCGTGAACAACGCGGGCATCTTCCCGTTCTCGACGACCCTCGAGCAGCCGCTCGACAGCTACGAGCAGGTGTTCGACATCAATGTCCGTGCGACCTACTTCCTGACGGCCGCGCTCGTACCGGCCATGGTGGCCAGGAAGAAGGGCGCGATCGTCAACGTCTCGTCGGTCGCCGGGCAGGTCGGCACCCCGGTCGGCTCCGTCTACAACGCCTCCAAGGCCGCGATGGACGCGCTGACCCGGTCGTGGGCCGTCGAGTTCGGCGCGGCGGGCGTTCGCGTCAACTCCGTGGCGCCCGGCCCGATCCGCACCGAGATGGCCGTCGACACGGTGGGCGAGATGTTCGACGAGTTCAGCCGGAACACTCCGCTCACCCGCGCCGGCGAGCCCGAGGAGATCGCCGAGGCCGTGGCGTTCCTGGCCTCCGACAAGGCCAGCTACATCACCGGCGCGGTGCTCGCCGCCGACGGGGGCTACGTCGCGACCTGAGCGGTCGGGGAGACGCGGGCGCCCGGGCCCTCCCGACGCTTCAGCGAAGGGTGGTCGACGCCAGTTGCGGCGGCAGGCCGGCCGCATGCGTCACGATCAGACCCGACACCGCTCGCGTCAGCGCCACGTACAGCCGCCGCAGGCCGGTGCGTTCGTCGGGTTCGCCGTCGACCACGGCCCGTGGCTCGTCCAGGACCACGTAGTCGTACTCCAGACCCTTCGCGAGCGAGGCCGGGACCAGGGTCAGGCGGGTTTCCCGCGTGGTCTCCTCGCCCGGGCCGAGGTACGGGATCCCGGCCTCCGCCAGGGCCCGTGCCAGCTCCGGGATCCGGGCGTCCGCCGCGATCAGGCCCGTCGAGCCCTCGTTGCGCAGCAGTTCGCGGCAGGCCTCGACCACGTCGGTGGTCGCGGGGGCCGCCCTGACCTCGAAGTGGCCCGGGTTCTCGCGGATCGACACGACCGGGGTGAGACCCGGGGCGATGTCCGGCAGCAGCCGGGAGGCGTAGGTGATGACGTCCGTCGGCACACGGAAGCCTGCCGTCAGCTCCTCCACCACCGCGTCCTGCTTGCCCAAGTGGGTCAGTGCCTCCTGCCAGCTGCGGGTCGCCCAGGGCGTGGTGCCCTGCGCCAGGTCGCCGAGGACGGTCGCGCTGCCGGTGGTGCAGCGGCGGCCGACCGCCCGGTACTGCATGGGGGAGAGGTCCTGCGCCTCGTCGAGGACGACATGCCCGAGGGAGTGCGTGCGCTGGATCAGGTCGGTGGCCTCGTCGATGAGGACGGCGTCGGCCGTCGCCCACTGGGCGGACTTGACGCTGCGCGCCGGTCTCGCCCACAGGACCGCCTTCTGCTCCTCCTCGCCGAGGATCCCCTCCGCGTGTTCGGCGAGGAAGTCCGCGTCCGACAGCAGGCGCAGCACCAGTTTCGCCGGGTCGACGGCCGGCCAGATCACCTTGACCGCCGCCTTGACCGCGCTGTTGCGGGCCACCGCGTCCTGCACCCGGTCGTCCGGCGCCTCGCCCGAGCGCTCCATCTGCACCAGCACGGCGTGCGCGATGCGCTGCGGCAGGGCCTCGCGGGCGGCGCCGTAGCGGATGTCGCGGTCGAGCAACTCGCGGACGATGTCCTCCAGTTCGTACGCCGCGACGCGCCACCGGCGGGAGCCGCGTACCACCATGACCGGCTCGGTGGGCAGGGTGACGTGCGCGTAGAGGGCCCTGCGCAGCACCTGCGCCATGCGGGCGTCGCCCTTGACGACCGCGGCCGTCGCATCGTCCGTGCCCTTGATCTCGACGTGCGCCACCAGGTCCTCGACTGTGGCCTGCTGGACGGTCAACTCGCCGAGCGCGGGCAGGACTTGCTCGATGTAGTGCAGGAAGGACCGGTTGGGTCCGATGACCAGGGTGCCGGTACGGGCGAGGCGCTCGCGATGGGCGTAGAGGAGGTAGGCGACCCGGTGCAGGCCGACGGCGGTCTTCCCGGTGCCCGGGCCGCCCTGCACGCACACCGAGCCGGAGAGCCCGGAGCGCACGATCTCGTCCTGCTCGGGCTGGATCGTCGCGACGATGTCCCGCATCGGGCCGACACGAGGACGCTCGATCTCCTGCTGGAGGAGTCTGCTGGTCTTCGCCGCCTCGGCCGGGTCCGACAGGTGCTCGTCCTCGTACGCCGTGAGGTCGCCGCCCGTGTAGCCGAAGCGGCGGCGCAGCGCGATGTCCAGCGGGTCGTTCTTGGAGGCCCGGTAGAACGGCTGCGAGACCGGTGCGCGCCAGTCGATCACCATGGGGTCGCCCTCGGCGTCGTGCACATGCCGCCGCCCGATGTAGAAGCGCTCCCCGTCCGCCCCTTCGGCCTGTTCGGCGCCCGGGGTGTGCAGATAGTCGAGCCGGCCGAAGAACAGCGGGGTGTCGCTGAGGTCGGCCAGGGCCTTGATGCGCTCCTCGATCTGGTGGGCCAGCACCTCCGCGTTGACCCAGTTCGCGGTGACGTCGTTGATGTCGAGGGCCTCGACGTCCTCGCGCATGGCACGCAGGGCGGAACGGGACGAGGCGAGGTGGGAGCGCTCACGGGAGAGCGGGTCGTCGACGGGCGTGGACAAGGGGGTGCCTCCGGAGGACCTGCTGAAGAGATGGCGGTGAGATGCAGACCGGTTTCCGTCCGGTCGGCGGCACTCCGTGAGGGAGGCGGGCAAGAGCGGAGATCCTAGAGCAGCGGGCGAGACGACCGCCAACGGTTTTTCTCGCGCCTCTTCCTCGTCCCCTAGGGGACGAGGCCCTCCTTCCTGAGGGCAGGAGTCGGTCCGCAGGCGTACGGACGCGGTACGCAGGTTCGGTCCACAGACCGACGCGGGCTTTACGGGTGAAACCGCACCATGGAGACATGAGCGCAGCAACCCTCTCTCCTGCCCCCGCACCGGGCCGGCCGCCGGGTGCCACCGCCGTGACCGGCAGCCACCGCCACCGTCTCGGCGACGCCCTGCGCGCCGTCAAGGTCTTCGCGGGCGCCGCCTTCGACGTGATCGTCCTCGGACAGTACGGCGAGGAGGTCGGCGTGGTCCGCCACAAGTGAGCCGACGGACCTGCCGTTCTCAGCTGTCCGCCAGCAGCTCGTCCGCGTCGACGATCCGGTACGCGTACCCCTGCTCCGCCAGGAAGCGCTGGCGGTGGGCCGCGAAGTCCTGGTCGATGGTGTCCCGGGCGACCACGGAGTAGAAGTGGGCCTGGTGGCCGTCCGCCTTGGGGCGGAGCACGCGGCCGAGACGCTGGGCCTCCTCCTGGCGGGAGCCGAAGGTGCCCGACACCTGGATCGCGACCGTCGCCTCCGGCAGGTCGATCGAGAAGTTCGCGACCTTGGAGACCACCAGCACGCTGATCTCGCCCTCGCGGAAGGCGTCGAAGAGCTTCTCGCGCTGCGCGTTCGACGTCTCGCCCTTGATCACGGGCGCCCCGAGGTGCTCACCCAGCTCGTCGAGCTGGTCGATGTACTGGCCGATCACGAGGATCTGCTGCCCGGCGAAGCGGCGGACGATCGCCTCCGTGACCTTCCGCTTGGTCGCGGTCGTGGCGCAGAAGCGGTACTTCTCCTCCGTCTCGGCCGTGGCGTACGCGAGCCGCTCGGAGTCGGTCAGATTGACCCGGACCTCGACGCAGTCGGCGGGCGCGATATAGCCCTGTGCCTCGATCTCCTTCCACGGCGCGTCGAACCGCTTGGGCCCGATCAGGGAGAACACGTCCGACTCACGGCCGTCCTCGCGCACCAGGGTGGCCGTCAGGCCGAGGCGGCGACGGGCCTGCAGATCCGCGGTGAACTTGAAGACCGGCGCCGGCAGCAGGTGCACCTCGTCGTAGAGGACCAGGCCCCAGTCCCGCGAGTCGAACAGCTCCAGGTGCGGGTAGACGCCCTTCCGCTTGGTCGTCAGCACCTGGTACGTGGCGATCGTGACGGGCCGGATCTCCTTGCGCGTCCCGCTGTACTCGCCGATCTCGTCCTCGGTGAGCGAGGTCCGCCGCACCAGCTCGTGCTTCCACTGCCGGGCGGAGACGGTGTTCGTGACGAGGATCAGCGTCGTGGACTTCGCCTGGGCCATCGCCCCGGCCCCGACCAGCGTCTTCCCGGCGCCGCAGGGCAGGACGACGACGCCGGAGCCGCCGTGCCAGAAGTTCTCGACCGCCTGCTTCTGGTACGGCCGCAGCGCCCAGCCGTCCTCGGCCAGCTCGATCTCGTGCGCCTCGCCGTCGACGTACCCGGCGAGGTCCTCGGCCGGCCAGCCCAGCTTCAGCAGGGTCTGCTTGATCTGCCCGCGCTCGGAGGGGTGCACGGCGACGGTGTCCGGGTCGATCCGGGCGCCGACCAGCGGCGTGATCCGCTTCGACCGCAGGATCTCCTCCAGCACCGGCCGGTCGGTGCTCGTCAGGACCAGGCCGTGCGCCGGGTGCTTGGACAGGGTGAGCCGGCCGTAGCGGTCCATCGTCTCGGCGATGTCGACGAGCAGCGCGTGCGGCACCGGATAGCGGCTGTACTCCACCAGCGCGTCCACGACCTGCTCGGCGTCATGGCCCGCCGCGCGCGCGTTCCACAGACCCAGCGGGGTCACCCGGTAGGTGTGGATGTGCTCGGGCGCCCGCTCCAGCTCCGCGAAGGGGGCGATGACGCGACGGCAGTCGTCGGCCCGCTCGTGGTCGACTTCCAGGAGCAGGGTCTTGTCGGACTGGACGATCAGCGGACCATTCACACGCGGCACCTTTCTGCGGCCAAACGTCCAGTGTGCCTGATCGATGCGACCCGAGGGTGTGATCCGCGCTGCTGAAACGACGCCGGTCCTACAGAATGCCTTTTCATCCCAACGTGTGGTGTGAATTCAGTTTTTCCACCGTGGCCCCGAAGAATGGCGAACCGTGCAGAATACGCCGACGACCACGCTCGGATACGCCCTGTTCGCCACCCGCTGGCTCCAGGCCCCGCTGTACTTCGGGCTGGTTGCCGCCCAGGGCGTCTACGTCTACAAGTTCTTCAAGGAGCTGTGGACCTTAATCCTCATGTGCGTGAGCGGGCACGCCACCGAGACGTACGTGATGCTCGCCGTGCTCAAGCTCGTCGACGTCGTCATGATCGCCAACCTGCTGATCATGGTGATCGTCGGCGGCTACGAGACCTTCGTCTCGCGCATCGGCCTCCAGGGCCACCGCGACCAGCCGGAATGGCTCTCGCACGTCAACTCCAACGTACTGAAGGTCAAGCTCGCCACCGCGATCGTGGGCATCTCCTCGGTGCATCTGCTCCAGATGTTCGTGGACGTCCACCACACCTCCCACCACGCCCTGCTGTGGGGGACGGTGATCCACATGGCGTTCATCGCCTCGGCGGCGATCCTCGCGTACATGTCGGGCCCGATGGCCGCACAGAGCGACCGCGGACACGCCGACCGCGCACACGCCGACCGTGCGCCGGCCGGGCACCCCCAGGCCGTGCGCCCGCAGCCGGGCCAGGAGACCCCGGCGGTCACACTGCCCTCGCCCCGGCAACCGGAGCCGAAGCCGAAGCCGGAGCCGGTGTCCGTGTCGGAGCAGGACGCCGACGCCGAGGCCCGGATCCGCTCGGCCGGCTTCCCCTCCCGCAAGCTGCTGGAGGACTTCGACCAGCAGCATCCCCGGGGCTTCGACCGGGAGACCGTGGCCCGGCTCGGCAAGGCGGACTTCGTCGCCGCCCGGCGCAATGTCGTGTTCGTAGGCCCGACCGGCACCGGCAAGACGCATCTGGCCGTCGCCCTGGGCGTGCGGGCCTGCCAGGCCGGGCACCGGGTGCTGTTCGCGACCGCCGCCGAGTGGGCCGCCCGGCTGTCCGACGCCCGGGCCGCCGGCCGGCTCGACGCGGAGCTGGCCGCCCTCGACGAACACCCCCTCCTGATCGTCGACGAGATCGGCTACACGCCCTTCGACGCGGCCACCGCGGGCCTGTTCTTCCGGCTGGTCGCGCACCGCTACGAGCGTGGCTCGCTGATCGTGACCAGCGACCGCCCGCTCGGCCGCTGGGACGAGGTGTTCGGTACCTCCGCACCCGCGATGGTGGACCGCCTCGCCCATCACGCCGAGGTGGTCCGGCTGGAGGGCGACAGTTACCGGACGCGCCGCGCTACCGCAGCGTGGACAGACTGATGGTGTTGACCAGCGGTCCCTCGACGGAGACGCCTTCGCCCACCAGGGATTCGGCGTGGGCCGCCGGGATGGGCAGCGGCAGCGCGGGCGGGGCCGCCGCGGCCGAGGGCGCGAGCACGCCCACGAGGGCGGCGGCGGAGAGCACGACGACGGGAAGCTTTTCACGCATGGCGGCAGGGCCTTTCACGGGCTGAGCGGTGAGGGACACCGCACCCCGGGCCGGCCCGGAACGCGGGGCCGGCCCCGACGGGTGCGCGGAGACGGATCAGATCTGCGGCGTCTCGATGACGAGGCCGGCGACATCGATGCCGACCGCCGCGGCCGGGGTGGCGAGACCACCGAACATCATCAGGGCGGCGGTGGCCAGGACGGCGGTGACTCGACGGACAGCGCGCATGCTGGGACTTCCTTTCGACAGTGCTCACAGGAACACCCGGTGGCTGCCCCCGGGCACAGCGCGTGATGCGGCACGCCCGGCAAGGTCGCCCAAGGGTGGGACATCCCCGGCGTGGCGTGCATGAACGCCGGTGTGCACCCGAACGGGTGAGAAGCGCCCCCGGCCCGGGCGGGGTCAGCCGGAGTCGTCCGCCAGCTCCGCGACCCCGGTGATCCGGTGCAGCGGATACGTACGGACCTCGTCCGCCGTGTGGTCGTACGCCGTGACGAAGCCGCCCTCGACGCGGATGGGCGCGACGACCCGCTGGCTGGCGGTGCCCTCGGCGTTGACGTAGCCGATCCACAGGGCCTCGCCGGTCAGGACGGCGGCCTGCATGGTGGCGAGGGTCTCGGCGGAACCGGTGCGGGGCAGCTCGCCGTTGGCCTCCGGAGCCGTGCCGGGCTTGCGCGGGGTGGTGGAGGCGAGGTCACCGGCCCGGATGGCGCGCAGCGCCGCCGCGAGGAGGATGTCGTCGGGGACCGGCGGGCCGTCAGGCACCGGCTCGGGTGCCGTACGGGGCGGGGTGCGGTGGGCGAGGGCGCGGGTGATCAGCACATCGCCCTCGGCGGACTCGGCGGCCGGCGCGAACCCCATCGACCGCAGTCCTTCGAGAAGCCCCGCGGGGTCGGCCTGCGCGGCCAGCACGGTCGGGGCGAGCCGGCGCAGGCCCAGGCCCGCGGCCCGCTTGTCGGCGAGGATCTCGTTGAGCACCGCGTCGTCGTCGCAGCGCACATACGCCGAGGCCGCGCCGACGCGCAGATGGCCGTGCCGGCGGGCCACGTCGTCGATCAGATAGGCGAGCGGCTGCGGCACCGGCGTACGGGAGTGCTCGGCGAGGAAGGCGTGCAGGTCGGAGGCGGCCTGCCCGGCGTCGAGCGCGCGCCGCACCGAGCCGGGCGTGAACCGGTAGACGGTGGCCCCGCCCTTGGACTCGACGTCCGCCAGCACGCCGAGCATGTCGGCGAGCGGGCGTCGCAGGGGCCCGGGCGCCACCGCGGTCAGGTCGGCCTGGAGCAGCACGTGGTCCAGCGGCTCGGGGAGCTGGGGCGTGAGGAGCCGGGCCGCGGCGGCGGAGGCGACGGCCTGTTCGGCGGGGGAGAGGGGAGCGACCGGGGCGGGGCGATGGTGGTGGTGATGGACGGGGAGCTTGTCTCCCGGACCTGCCGCTCCGGAGGGCTCCGCCTCGGGGTGCTTCGCGGCCGCCGCCGGTCCCAGCAGGGCCCGGCCATGGGCCGACAGGGCGCCCCGGCCGGTGACGCCCAGTAGCTCCGCCTCGGACAGGGCCCACTGGGCGAGTCGGGTGCGCGGGTCGTCCTCACGCTGGGCGCCGCGCAGGGGCCGCTCCCAGCGCAGCCGGGCGAGCACCGACCCGTCGTCCGGAGCGGCCCCCTCCGGCAGCCCGGCCAGCAGCGCCAGCACCCGGTGCCGTACCTCGGGCGCCGCCGAACGGTCCAGGCCCGGCCCGAGCGTCGACAACGTACGGTCCTTCGCGTCCCGCCCGCCCACAAGACCGGCCGTCCGGGTCGCCGCGAGCCACGCCGTGGCCAGCCGCGACCAGCACTCGGCGGCGGGCGCCTCCAGCCACTCGTCGTAGGCCGGGGTCACCGCGTACCGCTCGTCGGCCTCCCCGTCCGAGGCGATCAGGCCCGCCGCGTACGCCAGTTCCACCCAGAACGCGGCGACCGGCTCGGGCACGTCGAGGGCGACGGCGGTCCGCTTCAGGTCCCGCACGGACAGCCCACCGGCCCGCAGCACCGCGGGCCCGCCCTCGTCCCAGTCCTTCAGCAGCTCCTCGATGGTCGCGAGCGCGGTGTACGCCTGCCCGGCCGCCGTACTGTCCACAACCTGTGGACGATGTACGGCCGTGGCCTCGACCACCGGCGGCACGGGCTCGGGCGTCCGGTGCGCCAGCCCCCGCCGCAGGTGCAGGGCGACCTCCCGCGGCAGGACGACCGTCCCCGGCGCCGTCGGCAGCAGCAGCCCCCGGTCCAGCAGCCATCGGAGCCGCGGCGCCGGGTCGGAGGTGACCTGCCCGTACGGCGGCCCCCACACCAGGCGTTCCAGCACGTCCAGGGAGTCGGCCGGGGCATCGGCGAGCAGCGCGGTCATCCGGGCCCGGTCCGTGAACAGTCCGCTGAGGGCGGTCACCGCGGAGACCGAGTCATGGGTCGAGGACAGCCCGGCGGCCGTGACGATCTCCTGGATCCGCCCCGGGGACATCCCGGCGGTGGCCTCCTGGACCGTGGGGCCGAGACCGGTCGGCGAGGGGTGCTGCGGCGCGGGCGCCAGCAGTTCACGTGCCGTGCGGACCAGCCGCAGCCGGTCGTCGCCGCCCCAGACCAGGGCCTGCTCGCGCAGGATGTCCAGGGCGTGCGGGAGGGCGGCGACGACGGCCGGGTCGGCGTCGTCCCCGGCCGTGAGCGCGAGCAGTTCGTCGTACGTCGCCGGGTCCGCCGCCACGGCCAGCGCCTCCGCCGTCTGGAGCGCGAACCGGTCCAGCCGCTCCAGGGCCCGCACGACCGAGGCACGGGTGCCGGCCCGGGTCGCGAGCTGCGTGAGGTCGGTCGGCACGGGCGTGATGAGATCCGGGCGGCTGCGCAGAAGCGCGCCCAGCGCGGCATCGCCCCGCGCGCGGAGCGCTTCCGCGAGGGAGCGGGGGGCCGGGGGCCTGTCCTCGGTGCTCATCCGGTCCACGGTAGCGGGTCGCCTCAGGCGGCCGGGCCGACTGCGGGCCGGCTCGGCCCCGATCGCAGGACGGGCTTTTGGCCGACCCGCCGGTCCTCGCGATACCGTCGTCCGACGGCGTCAGCCAACGCACCCGCCCCGGAGGGGACTTCGTGGGGATTGAGAGCGACCAGGTCGTTTACGAGTATCTGAGCCGCGTCGGCGACGTGGCCCAGCAGCGGCAGTTGTCGTCGGCCACCCGGATGCGCCTGGTCGCCGACCTGCGCAACGAGATCGACCGGCGCCGCGCGAAGGTCACCGTCGACTCGCCCGCCGCCGTCCGCCGCATCCTGACCCGCATGGGCAGCCCCGACGAGATCGTGGCGGCGGCAGCGGAAGGCACCGGCGGTGCGCAGCGGAGCGCCGCTCCCGCTCCCGCCTCCGTCCCCGTGCAGCGCGACGCCGAGCCGGAGGAGCGGGCGAAGGGGGTGCTGCGGCGTGTCGTCCCGCGGCCCCGCCCGGCGCGGCCCGCCGAGGAGTCGCACCCGGCGCCCTCCGAGGGCCCGGCCCCGCCGCACCTGGCCGCCGGGCACGAGCTCGGGGACAGCGTCGTCCAGCCCGACTGGTGGCGGGTGGACAGCAGCCCGTTCGGTGTGGGCGAGGAGGTGCCGGGCTTCGTGGGCGGCGTGGAACTGCCGGACCTGCTGAAGCCGCCGCAGCCGAGGAAGCCGGAGAAGGAGAAGCCGGCGGCCGAGGAGGACGAGCCGGCCGTCGAGGCCGTCGAGGAAGCGGCCGGGACCGGCACCCGTCGCCGCCGCCTCCCCCGTCTGCCCTCCGGTAGCTGGAGCAACCCGCTGCTCCTCGCCGCCGCGGCTCTGCTCGTCGCGGGCGCCGTGCTCGGCAACTGGTTCGTGCTCCTCCTCGGCTGGCTCATCGCGTACGCCTCGCGCCGTCTGACCCAGGCGGAGACGAAGTGGGCGGTCATGGTCCTGCCGGGTCTCGCCATCACGTCGGGCCTGGTGTGGCTCTGGGGCAGGATGAACGGCCGCTGGGGCACTCCGATCGCCGAGGGCCATATGAACGACGCGGTCTCCGAGACCTGGCCCTGGGTGGTGCGGGGCGCGGCGGTGGCGTCGGCGCTGTTCCTGGTGTGGCGCTCCCAGCGGCAGAAGTAGCCCTCACCCCGGGCACCCGGGACGCCTGCCGGCCGTACGCCCTGGGCACAATGGCCCATATGGCACTCACCGTCGGTTTCGACCTGGACATGACCCTCATCGACTCCCGTCCCGGCATCCGCGCCTGCTACCAGGCGCTGTCCGAGCGGACGGGGACGTACATCGACGCCGATCTGACGGTCACGCGGCTCGGGCCGCCGCTGGCCGAGGAGTTGATCAACTGGTTCCCGGCCGAGGAGGTCGCGGACATGGCCGTCCTGTACCGCGCGATGTACCCGTCGATCGCCATCGCCGCGACCCCGGCGATGACCGGCGCCGCCGAGGCCATCGCGGCCGTACGGGAGGCCGGCGGGCGCGCGATAGTCGTCACCGCCAAGTACGAGCCCAACGCCAAGCTGCACCTCGCCCACCTCGGCATGGAGCCAGACGCGGTGATCGGCGACCTGTGGGCCGAACAGAAGGCGGAGGCGCTGCGCGAGCACGACGCGGGCGCCTATGTCGGCGACCACGTCGGGGACGTGCGCGGCGCCCGGACGGCCGGCGCGCTGTCCGTCGCGGTGGCCACCGGCCCCTGCCCCCCGGAGGAACTGCGCGCGGCGGGCGCGGACGTCGTCCTCGGCGACCTCACCGAATTCCCCGGGTGGCTTTCGGACTACCGCCCCGCCCGCGCCTGACGCCGGCCGGCCGCCACGGAACGCAGTACTCCCGCGCCGGCCATCAGGAAACCGACCGCCATGAGCATGCTCAATCCGAACATGTACGTCGGAAAGGGCGTCGTCCCGAGGAACAGCGGGGCGACCGTGACCAGTGTGGCCACGGCGCCGATGAAGAAGACGATGGCACCGGCACGGACCAGACGGTCACCGGGCGCGGCGGAATTCGTTTGGGTTTTGTCAGGCACCGGACCAGGGTAGTTCCCTGCCCGAAGGAACAACCCGGTGACGTCTTGTCACCGGCCTGAAGAGCATTAGCCTTGGTACCGGCGGGTCCGTGCGGCCCGCCCGAGTGCTATCAAGAGCCGTTTCCAGAAGCAGTTTTCCGACGAGTACGAGGACGAGGACAGACGTGCCTACCGGCAAGGTCAAGTGGTTCAACAGCGAGAAGGGCTTCGGCTTTCTCTCCCGCGACGACGGCGGTGACGTCTTCGTCCATTCCTCGGTCCTCCCCGCCGGAGTCGAGACGCTCAAGCCCGGGCAGCGCGTGGAGTTCGGCGTGGTCGCCGGGCAGCGCGGCGACCAGGCACTGTCCCTGACGATTCTGGACCCGACCCCCTCGGTCGCCGCCGCGACGCGCAAGAAGCCGGACGAACTCGCCTCGATCGTCCAGGACCTCACGACCCTGCTGGAGAACATCACCCCGATGCTGGAGAGGGGCCGTTATCCCGAGCGGACCTCCGGCAAGCAGATCGCCGGACTGCTGCGGGCGGTCGCCGACCAACTGGACGTCTGAGGCTCTGCCTCTCAGGGGAATCGCAGCGCGTTCGGGCCGAGGGGCGGTACGAGTCCCTCGGCCGCCGCGCGTGTCAGCAGTCCGCGTACGGCCGCGTAGCCGTCCTCGCCGAGGCCGGCCGTGAACTCGTTGACGTACAGCCCGATGTGCTGGTCGGCGACGGCCGGGTCCATCTCCTGGGCGTGTTCCATGACGTACGGGCGGGACACCTCGGGGTCGTCCCAGGCGGCGCGCACGGACGTCCGGATGGAGCCGGCGAGCAGCCGCAGCCTCTGCTCGCCCAGCGACCGCTTGGCGATGATCGCGCCCAGCGGGATCGGCAGCCCGGTGGTGTGCTCCCAGTGCTCGCCCATGTCGGCGAGCTTGTGCAGGCCGTAGCCGCCGTACGTGAAGCGCGCCTCGTGGATCACGAGCCCCGCGTCGACCTTCCCGTCCCGCACGGCCGGCATGATCTCGTGGAACGGCATGACGACGATCTCGCCGACCCCGTCGGCCAGGGTGTCGGCGGCCCACAGCCGGAACAGCAGATAGGCGGTGGACCTCTCACTGGGCACGGCGACGGTGCGCCCGGCGAGATCGACATCCGCCTCCCGCGTCAGCACCAGCGGCCCGCAGCCCCGCCCCAGGGCACCCCCGCAGGGCAGCAGCGCGTACTCGTCGAGGACGTACGGCAGCACCGCGTACGACACCTTCAGTACGTCGAACTCGCCGCGCTCGGCCATGCCGTTGGTGACGTCGATGTCGGCGAAGGTCACGTCGAGGGCGGGAGCGCCGGGGACGCGGCCGTGGGCCAGGGCGTCGAAGACGAAGGTGTCGTTCGGGCAGGGGGAGTACGCGATCTGCAACTGGTCACTGGTCATGCCGGTTCCAACTCTCCAGTACGGGCACGAGCTTCCCGAAACCCTCGGTCAAAGCCGCCAGGGCGTCCCCGATGCGCCAGGCGGCGCGGTCACGCGGCCCGACGGGATTGGAGATCGCCCGGATCTCCAGCACGGGCACCCCGTGCGCGCCGGCGGCCTCGGCGACACCGAAACCCTCCATGGCCTCGGCGAGAGCGGTGGGGTGCCGCTCGCGGAGCGCGGTGGCCCTGGCGGCCGTCCCGGTCACGGTGGAGACGGTGAGCACGGCCCCGGTACGGGCCCCGGCGGCGTCGGCGACCCGCCGTACGAGGTCCGCGGGCGGGTGGTGACGTACGGTCCCGAATCCGAGTTCCGTGACCGGCAGGAACCCGTCGGGCGTCTCGGCCCCCAGATCGGCCGCGACGATCTCATCGGCGACGACGAGCGACCCCACGGGCGCCTCCGGCTGGAAGCCGCCACCGATCCCGGCGGAGACGACGAGGTCGTAGGGGGTGCCCTGGAGCGAGGCGGCGGTGAGAGCGGAGGCGACGGAGGCGGCGGCGAGGGCGGGCCCCACACCGGCGTCGATCACATCGAGGACGCCACCGCCGGCGCCGTGGGCCCCGAAGGCCTCAGCCACCGCGTCCCTCTCCACAGGAACAGCGGTGGCCACCAGCACCCGGGCGAGCCCAGCGGCAGCGATCAGGCGTCCTTCTCGAGCTTGAAGTTCCAGAGCCCGGACGTGTCCTTCTCGCCCTCCTTGATGGACACCAGCGTCGAGTCGCCCTGCGCGCCGTACTGGGCATTGAAGAACACGCTGCCCGGGATGGTGCGGTACGTCTTCGTGCTGTTGTCGGTCAGCGGCTGACCGTTCATCAGGATCGTCCAGCCCTTGTCGGCGATCTCCGGGTCGACACCGAAGCGCACGGTCTCGTCCGGGTCGACCGAGATGGTCTTGATGCCCTTGTCCTTCAGGCACTGCGTGAGGTCGGCGGGCTTCAGGGCGTCGCCCTCGCCGCCGCAGGTGGCCTCGGAGTTCACCGAGTCGCTGCCCACGGTGACCGTGGCCATCGGCGTCGGCTTGTCACAGGCCGACAGGACGAGCAGTCCGGCGGATACGACACCGGCGACAGCGACGGCGCGGCGGCGTCGCACTACGGATTGCAACGTGTTCATGGGCGAAGGTTATCCGGCACTCGGGTCGGACCGCCCACGCGGGGTACGGCTCCACGGAGATCCCTCAGGAGATCCATCAGAAGGGCCCTACGCCACACGCGGCCGCGTCGCACCGCCGCGCCGGGCCGAGCCGATCAGCCCCCGTACGGTCGTCAGCCACCCGGCGCCGACGATCGCGGCGCCCACCGCCAGCCCGACCGTGCCGTTGAGCGGCAGCGCGAGGCCGATGGCCCCGCCCAGCACCCAGGCCATCTGCAGCAGTGTCTCGGAGCGGGCGAAGGCCGAGGTCCTGACCAGTTCGGGCACGTCCCGCTGGATCAGCGCGTCCAGGGACAGCTTGGCCAGGGCCTGTGCGAAGCCGGCCATCGCGGCCAGGCAGGCCACCAGGATCGCGCTGAAGAACACCGCGGCCGTGATCGCCACGCCCAGCACACACGCCACCACCGTCACGATGATGATCTCCGGCGCCCGGGAACGCAGCCACGCCCCGACCGCCGTGCCGAGCGCGTTGCCCACGCCCGCCGAGACGCCCACGATCCCCAGGGACACGGCGGCGCTCTGGCCGGAGACCGGGTGCACGCGGAGCAGGAAGGCGAGGAAGAAGATCAGGAAGCCGGTGAGGCAGCGGATGGAGGCGTTGGCGGCCAGGGCGTGCGTGACGGCCGGGCCGACCGTGCGCAGCCCCGGGCGCTTGACGGGCCGGCGGTGCGGGCCGTGCAGATGCTGTTCGTCCGCGGCCAGCAGCGCGGTGTCCTCGCCCTTGGCGGAGTCGACCTTGTGGGGCAGCGTGAACGACAGGATCGTCCCCGCGACGAAGAGCACGAAGGCGCCGTAGAGCGGCCAGCGCGGCCCGATCTGCTGGAGCCCGGCGCCGATCGGGGCGGCGATTCCGGTGGCGAGGAGCCCGCCGAGGGTGACGCGCGAGTTGGCCTTCACGAGGGAGAAGCGAGGTGGCAGCAGCCGGGGCACGACGGCACTTCTGACCACCCCGTACGCCTTCGACGAGACGAGGACGCCGAGCGCCGCCGGGTACAGCTCGATACCGCCGGTGACGACGGCTCCGGACAGGACGATCGCGAGCAGCGCCCGGGCCAGCATCGCGCCGGCCATGGCCGCCCGGCGGCCGTGCGGGATGCGGTCGAGGAGGGGGCCGATCACAGGCGCGAGGAGCGTGAAGGGCGCCATGGTGATGGCGAGGTACAGCGCGACGCGGCCGCGGGCCTCGTCGGTGGGGACGGAGAAGAAGACGGTCGAGGCGAGGGCGACGGTGACCATGACATCGCCGGCGCCGTTCACGCCGTGCAGCTCGATCAGCTTGCCGAGGCCGGACTCGCCGGCGCCGTGCGCGTGGGTGGCCTTGCGGATGCCGCGGGCGGTTCCGGTCACCGGGAAGTGCAGGGCACGGCCGACCGCGCGGAGGGAGCCGCTCATCCGGCCCGGTCCGCTCAGTCGGCTGCTTCCCTTGACGGGCGTCTTCGCGGCTGCCACGACGTCATAGTGCCCCGAGAAGGCTGTGGGTAGTGCCATTACCGCTTGTATAGGGCCTGTGGGGTGACTGTCGTGTGACTGTCCGGTCGCCGGGTCATGGCACCGTCGGTGTACGCGAAGTGGGGCGGAAGGGTAGCGTGCATATCTCAGCCATCCCGCAAAATGGATGAAGGACGTCGACGCGGTCCCCCGGTCCGCTCCGTCCGCCCCCGCGCTGGGAGTGGCGCACTCGTCAGACGGCGTATGGAGAGAAGCGATACCTGTGAGCGCAGCGACAACGCGAAGCCGCACCCCTGACCGTCTGTGCGCCGAGGCCGTCGACCTCGCGCGCGCCGCAGCCGAGGAGGCCGCGGCACCAGGGATCGTCGGCGAGCACGTGGGAACGGTCTCCGAGGGAGACCGCGTTGTCACACACTTCTTCGAGTGCCGAGAGCTGGGGTACCGGGGCTGGCGCTGGGCCGTGACGGTGGCCCGGGCGTCCCGGGCCAAGATCGTCACGGTGGACGAGGCGGCCCTGCTGCCCGGCCCGGACGCGGTGCTCGCACCCGAGTGGGTGCCGTGGAGCGAACGGCTGCGCCCCGGCGACATGGGGCCGGGCGACCTGCTGCCCACGGACGCCGAGGATCTGCGGCTGGAGCCCGGCTACTCGGGCGAGGACGAGCCGGCGCCGAATTCCCCCGTGTCGCACGAGATGGCCGACCTGGTGGAGGCGGAGGACGCGGACGTCACCGCGGGGCCCCCGTCGGGCTTCCCGGTCACCCCGACCCGCGGCTCCATCACAGGACTGGCGGAGGAGCTCGGCATGCGCCGGGCCCGCGTCCTGTCCCGCTACGGCCTGTACACCGCGGCCGACCGCTGGGAGGAGGCGTTCGGCCCCAAGACCCCCATGGCCCAGTCGGCCCCGGCGGCCTGTGTCACCTGTGGCTTCCTCGCCCCCATCGGCGGCTCCCTCGGCCAGGCCTTCGGCGTCTGCGCCAACGAGTTCGCCCCGGCCGACGGCCGCCTCGTCTCCCTCACCTACGGCTGCGGCGGCCACTCCGAGGCCGCGGTCATGCCCCGCCCCCCGCAGCCACCCTCCCCGGTCATCGACGAGACCCGGGTGGACCCGTTCCCGCTGCGTCCTGCGCCGGACTCGGGTTCGGTCGCGGCGACGGCGGACGAGAGCACGGAGGAGCTGGGCCACTCGTAGCCGTGCCCTCGCCCGGCCCGCTGACCGGCTGCGGACCTCGGCCGGGTCGGTGATCACGGGCATGTTGTGCGGTCCCGCGACCAGGGGCCGCAGGGTGAGCAGGGGCCGCAGGGTGAGCAGGGGCCACTGGCGAGGGCCGAAGCGGACCGGGCGCGCTGCCCGTCCCGCGGTGGCGCGGTCCTGGCAGACGACCAGGAGCAGCGGCTGGAGCCGGTGGGAGTGGGGGTGCTCGCGGGAATGGCTGTGCCTCTGGCACATGCCGAGAGGGCTCTGAGTGAGCGTAGAAGCCAACTGCTCATGGGCAGAGCCCAGTTGATGACGCTCACTCGCGTGAGTGAGCGAGCCGGGGCCGGTGACCGGCCCGTTTCGTGGCGCACGCGGGCCGGGGCTGGGAGGGGCGGGCGGCGCGCGCGGCCCCGTCCCCCAAGCGGTACCGTCTCCTCACGTCGACGAGGAGAAGGAACGGCAACGTGAGCAGCAAGTTCGTGCGGCCCGCCGCCGAGGGGGCCGATCCGTTCGGTACCGCGCGTCTGCGGCGCGGTGTCCTCGACGCCTGGGCCACCAGTCCCGCCCGGTTCCGTGAGGACGCCAACGCCGAGGAGGACCTGGTCCTCGGCGGCTACCGGGACCGGCTCGTCGTCGAGCTCGCCCAGAACGCCGCCGACGCCGCGGCCCGGGCCGGAGTGCCGGGACGGCTGCGGCTCACCCTGCGGGACGGTGTTCTCGTCGCCGCCAATACCGGGGCACCCCTGGACGCGGCCGGTGTCGAGTCGCTGTCCACGCTGCGGGCGTCGGCGAAGCGGGAGAGCCAGGAGCAGGCCATCGGACGCTTCGGTGTGGGCTTCGCCGCCGTCCTGTCCGTCACCGACGAGCCCGCCGTCGTCGGCCGGCACGGCGGCGTCCGCTGGTCCCTCGCCGAGGCCCGGGACCTGGCCGCCGAGACCGCCCGGCACAGTCCCGGACTCGGGGACGAGGTCCGGCGGCGCGACGGGCACGTACCGCTGCTGCGGCTGCCGTTCGCCGCCGAGGGCACCGCCCCCGCCCCGTACGACACCGCCGTCATCCTGCCCCTGCGCGACGATCCCGCCGCCGATCTCGCCGAGCGGCTGCTGCACGCCGTCGACGACGCGCTGCTGCTCGCCCTGCCCGGCCTCGAAGAGGTCGTCGTGGAGGTCAACGGGGAGAGCCCGAGGACCATCACCCGCCGTACCGACCAGGCCTTCACCGTCGTCGACGACTCCGAGGGCGGCGTCACCCACTGGCGCACCTCCGTCGCGCACGGCCCGCTCACCCCCGAGCTGCTCGCCGACCGGCCCCTCGAGGAGCGGCTGCGGCCGCGGTGGTCCGTCACCTGGGCCGTGCCCGTCGACAGCGACGGCAGCCCGGCCCGCCCCCGCACCAGCCCGGTCGTGCACGCGCCCACCCCGAGCGACGAGCCGCTCGGTGTCCCGGCCCTGCTCATCGCCTCGTTCCCGCTGGACTCCACCCGCCGGCACGCCGCCCCGGGACCGCTGACCGACTTCCTGGTCCAGCGCGCGGCCGACGCGTACGCCGAACTCCTCGGCGACTGGCGGCCGGTGACCGCCGGGATCATCGGCCTCGTGCCCGGCCCGCTCGGCAAGGGCGAGCTGGACGGCGCCCTGCGCCAGGCGATCCTGGAGCGGCTGCCCCGTACCTCTTTCCTCCCGCCCGCCGCCGAGCCCCAAGAGCACGACGCCGACGACGACGACCTGCCCGACTCCCTCCGCCCTCGTGACGCCGAGATCGTCGAGGGCGCGGGCGCGGACACCGTGCGGGTCCTCGCCGAGGTGCTGCCCACCCTGCTGCCCGGCGGGCTGGAGCGGCGCGCGGAGCTGCGGACCCTCGGCGTCGCCCGCGTCCCGCTGACCGACGCCGTCGACCGGCTGGCCGGGCTCGAGAAGGACCCCGGCTGGTGGCGGCGGCTCTACGACAGCCTCGCCGGGGTGGACCCCGACCGGCTGTCGGGCCTCCCGGTGCCGCTGGCGGACGGCCGTACGACGATCGGCCCCCGGCAGGTCCTCCTGCCCAGCGCGGAGGCCGCCCGTATCGACCCCGAGGTGCTGGCCCGGCTCGGCCTGAAGGTCGCCCACCCGGACGCCGCGCACCCGCTCCTGGAGAAGCTCGGCGCCCTGCCCGCCTCCCCGCGTGCCGTGCTCACCACCCCGCAGGTACGGGCCGCCGTCGCCGCGTCCCTGGACGATGAGGGCGGGGTGAACTGGGAAGAGGACACCCTCGACGCCGACGAGCTGGCCGACACCGTGCTCGCACTGGTGCGGGACGCCGGCCTGGAGCCCGGCGACGAGCCCTGGCTCGGCGCCCTCGCCCTGCCCGACGAGGACGGCGAACCGGCCCCCGCCTGCGAACTCGTCTTCCCCGGCGGCCCCTTCGCCCAGGTGATGCGCGAGGGCGAACTCGCCGCCGTGGACACCGAACTGGCCGGCCGGTGGGGCGAGCAGCCGCTCGCCGCCTGCGGGGTCCTGGTGAACTTCGCGCTCGTCCGCGCCACCGACGTCGTCCTCGACCCGGACGAACTGGAGCCCCGCGAGGGCGACTTCGCCGAGCCCGACGACGCGGGTCTGCTGGACGCCGTCGACGTGTGGTGCGAGGACATCCTCGACCGCTTCCCGGACAGCCCGGTCCCGCCGGTCGCGACGGAGATCATCGCCGTACGGGACCTGGACCTGGTCGACGAGGACAAGTGGGCCCAGGCCCTGGCCCTGCTGTCGCAGCCGCCCTTCCGGGACGCCATCGTCCAGCCCGTGCGGATCCTGCTGCACGACGGGACCCACGAGGTCGTACGGCCGTACGCGGCGTGGTGGCTGCGCGGGAACCCGGTGCTCGACGGCCGTCGCCCGGCCGGTCTGCGGGCCGCCGGCGGTGACCCGCTGCTGCGCGGGCTGTACGACGAGGCCGACGCCACCGGCTTCGAGGACGAACAGGTGCTGCGCGCGCTGGGCGTACGGACGTCCGTCGCCGCGCTGCTGGACGAGCCCGGCGGGGCCGCCGAGCTGCTCGACCGGCTCGCCGAGCCCGAGCGCGAGGTGGCGGACGCCCAGCTCCACGCCCTCTACAGCGCGCTGGCCGAGCAGGACCCCGAGCAGGTGACCCTGCCGGACGAACTGCGCGCGGTCGTCGACGGCCGGGTGGAGGTCGTGGACGCGGCCGACGCCGTGGTCGTCGACTCACCTGACCTGCTGCCCTTCACCTCGGGCGTCCCGCTGCTGCCGGTCCGCCCCTCCCGGGCCGCCGATCTGGCCGAGCTGTTCCAGGTGCGGCGGCTGAGCGAGTCCGTCACCGGGGAGGTCACCTCCGAGGGCGTCGAGCACGACGTACCGGAGCCGGTGCGGGTGCTGCTCGGCCGGCTGACCCCGGCCTCCTACGTCGAGCACGAGGAACTCGTCGTCGACGGCGTGGAGATCGACTGGCGGCTGACCGACGACGGTGTCCTGCACGCCGCCACCCTGGAGGGCGTCGCGGCGGGGCTGGCCTGGGCGGCCGGGCAGTGGCCGCGACGGTTCGAGGTGGCGGCACTGCTGGAGGATCCGTCCCGGACGGAGGAGCTGGAGCGGGACCGGTGGTTCGACTGAGCCCCGAGGGGCTCCGCGGCGACTCGGCGGCTCGTGAAAACTTCCGCACAAACTTTTCACCTGTCGTACAACCAAGCGGATCCCTCGGGCATCTGATCACGTGAGTCAACAGACTCCACGATCACTTGGGCCCCAGGAGCCGACGACGAGCGCCGGGGCCCCTCTCCACCTGGAGAACGCATGCGCATCCGAGCCACCGTGGCCGCCGTCACCGGCGCCCTGGCCCTTTCCGCCTTCGCCGTGCCGGCCGCGCAGGCCGCCGAGCCGAAGGTCCCCGCGGACATCGCCGCCGCCAGCGAGGTCGTCCACGCCGACTCCGGCCGGTCGGCCCTCGCCGCCGCCGTGGACGGCGAGCCGTACGCCCTGAACGCGACCTTCTCCTCGGTCAAGGTCAACAACGGCAAGAACATCTCCGCCGGCACCACCAACGTGGTGAACGTGCCCGTCTCCTTCAAGCTGACGCACGGCGCGGACGTCGACATCCACGCGGCCGACTTCTTCGCGGGCATCGAGCTGTACCGCGGCGCCTCGTTCGAGGATTCGATCTTCTTCTTCGACAGCAACAACGCGAGCTGCACGGACTCCTCCGCGACCGTCGCCAACTGCAAGACCACCGTCTCGATCGACCCGTTCGCGCTGCTGAACGAGGACGCCGGCTCCTGGAAGGCCGCGGGCTTCGCGGTCGCGTTCAACGGCGAGGACCCGGAGAACCCGAACCTGGAGAAGGTCGGCGTCGCGGTGACGGACCCGACCAACTCCTTCAAGCTCCAGCGCTACTCCAAGCTGACGGTCAACGCCTCGCCGGAGCCGGTGAAGAAGGGCAAGACCATCACCGTCACCGGCAAGCTGTCCCGCGCCAACTGGGACGACAACAAGTACCACGGCTACACCAACCAGTCGGTGAAGCTGCAGTTCCGCAAGAAGAACTCCAACACCTACACCACGGTGAAGACCATCAAGTCGAACTCCACGGGTGAGCTGAAGACCACGGTCAAGGCCTCCGTGGACGGCTACTTCCGCTACTCCTTCGCGGGCACGACGACCACCCCGGCGGTCAACGCCACGGGTGACTTCGTCGACGTGAAGTAGCACAAGGCGGCTACGCCGGGAAGCGGCGGTCCACCCACCTCCACGTGAGTTCCAGGGTGGCCGCCGCTGCCACGGCGATGCCGACCGCGATCCACGGCATCGTCATGCCGACCAGCTTCAGCGCGAAGAAGTGCTGGAGCCACGGCACGACGAGGACCAGCAGGAACGCCCCCGCCATCGACGCCACCAGGGCGACGCGCCACCAGGTGTAGGGGCGGGCGATGATCGCCAGGACCCACATCGAGATCAGGAACAGCGTGAGCGTCGCCGCACTGGTCTCCGCGTCCAGCTCGCCCGCGCCCGTGTAGTGCTCCCGGGCGATCAGATAGGTCGCGAAGGTCGCCGCCGCGGCCACCACCCCGCCCGGAATGGCGTACCGCATGACCCGCCGTACGAAATGGGGCCGGGCCCGCTCCTTGTTGGGCGCGAGCGCGAGGAAGAACGCCGGGACGCCGATGGTGAGCGTCGACAGCAGGGTCAAGTGGCGCGGCAGGAACGGGTACTCGACCTGTGAGCAGACCACCAGGACGGCCAGCAGCACCGAGTAGACCGTCTTGACGAGGAACAGGGTCGCCACACGCGTGATGTTGCCGATCACACGGCGGCCCTCGGCCACCACCGACGGCAGCGTGGCGAAGCTGTTGTTCAGCAGCACGATCTGTGCGACCGCCCGGGTCGCCTCCGAGCCCGAGCCCATCGCCACGCCGATGTCGGCGTCCTTCAGGGCGAGGACGTCGTTCACCCCGTCGCCCGTCATCGCGACCGTGTGCCCCCGGGACTGCAGAGCCCCCACCATGGTCCGCTTCTGCTGCGGGGTGACCCGCCCGAACACCGTGTTGTCGTCCAGGGCCCGGGCCATGCCGTCCTCGTCGGCGGGCAGCCGGCGGGCGTCGACGGTGGTGCCGGACAGCCCGAGCTTGGAGGCGACCGCGCCGACCGACACCGCGTTGTCGCCGGAGATGACCTTGGCCCGGACACTCTGGTCGGCGAAATAGCTCAGGGTGTCGGCCGCGTCCGGCCGCAGCCGCTGCTCCAGGACGACCAGGGCGGTGGGCTTCGCCCCCTCGGTCACCCCGGCGTCGTCGAGGTCGCGTTCGACCCGGGCGAGCAGCAGCACCCGCAGGCCCTGCTCGTTCAGCCGCCCGGTCTCGGCGAGGGCCGGGTCGTCGTCGGGCAGCAGGACGTCCGGCGCGCCGAGCAGCCAGGTGCTCGTCTCACCGTCGGCCTCGGCGAACGCGGCGCCGCTGTACTTGCGTGCCGAGGAGAAGGGCAGCGCCTGGGTGCAGCGCCAGTCCTCGCCGTCCGGATAGGCGTCGATGATCGCCTTCAGGGAGGCGTTCGGCCGCGGGTCGGACTCGCCGAGGGCGCCGAGGACCTGTCGTACGTACGTCTCGTCGGCGTCCTGCAGCGGCCGCAGCTCGGTGACGTCCATGCCGCCCTCGGTGAGGGTGCCCGTCTTGTCGAGGCAGACGGTGTCGACCCGGGCCAGCCCCTCGATCGCGGGCAGCTCCTGGACCAGGCACTGCTTGCGGCCCAGCCGGATGACGCCGATGGCGAAGGCGACGGAGGTGAGCAGGACCAGTCCCTCGGGCACCATCGGGATGATGCCGCCGACCGTGCGCGCCACGGAGTCCTTGAAGGGGTTGTCCTTCACGAAGAGCTGGCTGATGATCAGGCCGATCGCGGTCGGGACCATCATCCACGTGACGTACTTGAGGATCGTGGAGATGCCGGAGCGCAGCTCGGACTGGACGAGGGTGAAGCGCGAGGCCTCCTCGGCGAGCTGGGCTGCGTACGCCTCACGGCCGACCTTCGTGGCCTGGAAGGCCCCGCCGCCCGCGACCACGAAACTGCCCGACATCACCTGGTCGCCGGGGCTCTTGACCACCGGGTCGGCCTCGCCGGTGAGCAGCGACTCGTCGATCTCCAGGTTGTCGGCCTCCGCGCAGACACCGTCGACGACGACCTTGTCGCCGGGGGCGATCTCGATCAGGTCGTCGAGGACGATCTCGGAGGTGCTGACCTGGGCGGCGGCTCCGTCCCGGCGGACGGTGGGGCGCGCCTCGCCGATCAGTGCGAGTGAGTCCAGTGTCTTCTTCGCCCGCCACTCCTGGACGATCCCGATGCCGGTGTTGGCGAGGATCACGAAGCCGAACAGGCTGTCCTGGATCGGCGCGACGACCAGCATGATCAGCCACAGCACGCCGATGATCGCGTTGAAGCGGGTGAAGACGTTCGCGCGGACGATGTCGACGGTGGAGCGGCTGCTGCGCACCGGCACGTCGTTGACCTGCCCGCGCTCCACGCGTTCGGCGACCTGAGCACCGGTCAGGCCGGTCACGGGCGAGGTGACCGTCGCCGGCCGCGCGGAGTCGAGCCGGGCACCCGCGTCGAGATGCGTCATGCATTCGACGGTACGTGCGGATTTGCCGCTTCACCTGCCGAATGCGGGGAAGATCCGACCTGGGGAGGATGGGCGTCGTGCCCTGGTCGTACGGCAGTTGTATGCGTCCGTCAGCCCGACCGGCGTGCGGTGAGCAGCAGGTACTCCCACTCCAGGGTCGTGCCGTCAGGGCCCGTTCCCAGGCCGCCGTCGCGGGCGAGAGTCACCAGGTCGCGGTCCAGGGCGGCGACGCGGTCGGGGTCGTCGGCGATGTTCTTGTAGACGGCGATCGTCGGGCCGTAGCGCTCCTTGAAGTAGTCCCGGAACGCCTCGGGCGTCGCGAAGCGGTCGACCCTGGCGGTCCCGCGCTCGGCGCGGATGTCCTTGACCCGGTCGCCGAGGAGTGCGCGCACATGGCCCTCGTCTCCCCACAGCGGGGGCGGCTGGGCGCCCGGCGGGGGCGGTGGCGCGTACGGCTTCATCGTGGCGAACATCCGGCCGATGAAGCCCTGGGGCGTCCAGCTCAGCAGGCCGACGGTGCCGCCCGGCCGGCAGACCCGGACGAGTTCGTCGGCGGCCTGCTGGTGGTGCGGGGCGAACATGACGCCGACGCAGGACAGCACGGTGTCGAATCCCGCGTCGCCGAAGGGCAGCGCTTCGGCGTCGGCCTCCTGCCAGGTGAGGTCCGCGCCCTGCTTCTCGGCCGCGAGCCGGCCCGCGCCGAACAGTTCCGGGGTCAGGTCGGAGGCGATGACGTCCGCGCCGGCCAGGGCCGCGGGGATCGCGGCGTTGCCGCTGCCGGCGCCGATGTCCAGTACACGTTGGCCGGAGCGCACGCCGCATGCCTCGACCAGGACCGCTCCCAGGCCGGGGATGACCTCGGCGGCCAGGGAGGGGTAGTCGCCCTGGGCCCACATCGCCCGGTGCTTGGCCTTCAGGGCCCGGTCTGCCTCGGCCGTGCTGTGCTGCGTCGTCATGGCTGCGCTCCTCACCGGTTCCGGGCGTTCGCCGTCTCCTCTTGAGCGTAGGGAGGGGGCAGGGCTGTGTCCTGCCGGAGCGTGCGGGTGCGCGTCTGCGCCTGCGCGGTGGTGGTGGGTCGGGGACGTGTCGGGGGGTGTCCGTCCTCGGAACGGCGCGATGGGGGCGGATACCGACTCGCTGTTCGTTGACGCGCCAACCGCTGCGGGCGGACACCCCCCGACACGTCCCCTTC